>JAYUYE010000943.1:0-7502 GCA_043752985.1 Myxococcales bacterium | reverse complement strand
GTAACCACGCCGGGCTCGTCGGAAATGTCGCCTGGAGGCCGAAGCCATCGCGGCTGTCACACAGCCCGCTCACCGCGAGCAGGTCCCGAAAGCTGCGTGACCATGGGGTGACGTTGAAGTCTCCGATCAGTAGGACGCGCGACAGGTCACGGGCGCGTTCGGCCAGCCGGCCGAGCTCGTCGTCGTGCATGGCCGACCACGCGGAGGTGATCGGCGGCAGTGGATGCGCGACGATCACAGAGAACGTTGCGGGCCCGATGGTGACCTGCGCGACGATGCTGGGCCGATCCACGCCGGGACCCTCGACGGCGCCGGTGACCGGCCCGCGTGCGTACAGCGCCATGCCCGAGAAGTTGTCGCGGGGTGCCTCGAGCCGTCCGCCGTACTCGACCAGGGATGGAGCGAGCGCGTCGTTCCAGCGCTGGTCGACTTCGACGAGACCGATCACGTCGGGATCCGTGTCGTCGATCAGCCGGCGGACCTCGGCGAAGCTCGACGAGGTCTTGAGGACATTGAGCACGAGGACGCGGACGCGCGTGCCGTGCGTCGGCATCTGCGTCATCGGCGCTGCGGGGAGCAGAGAGCACACGTGGATCAAGGTCGCGATCGCGCCGGCGTCGGCGACGGCGAGGCGTAGAGCGAACGCGATTGCTGTCAGCAGGATCCCGAGGACCGCGGCCTGCACGCGCAGATGTTCGAACAGCTCGAGCGGCCAGATCGGCACCGCAGCGGCGCTCGCGGTCGCGGCCAAGCCGATCACGACGATCGTGACGAGGGCGCGCAGGATCCGAGCGACCGGCACTACCACGTAGCGTAGCGCGTGCCCGGAACAGTGACATGCTTCGCGCATGGAACGACCCTGGAAGGCGCGGCTGGTCAGCGGCGGGATCCTCGTCCTCGTTGGTATCGTGATGTTCGATGTTCCCTCGGCGTATGCGATCGTGCGCGGCGCGCCGGGGTGGCTGGCACTGGCGGCAGGCCTCGTCGTGTTTCCGGTGCTGCCGGTCACGTGGCACCTCGTGCGCGAGCGCAAGCGCCGGGCAGCACCACCTGCGAAGTCCAAGACCACCGGCTGGCAGCGGTTCTGGTTCCGCCTGCTCGTGATCGGTGTCCTGGTGGTCGGTGCGTTGATCGCATTCGATCGATCGCGGACATGGCAGGCCGTTCGCCATCACGCGCTGTGGATGATCCCTTCCACGAACGAGCCGCTGGTCCCCGACTCGAAGGTCCTCGACAAGGTTCCTTCCAGCGCGGAGGTGATCGTGTGGCTGCGCGACACCGACGACGCGCAGGCGATGGTCTCGCAGGTCGCGCCGACCTCGTTCGGTGCGCGCGAGCTCGTGATCGCGGTCGACGGCACGAACGTGATGATCCTCGAGACCGGGGACGCGAGCCTGATCGATCTGCTCGTTCCTTGGTACAGGCTGTTCCGGCCGGGCTCCGTGACGCCGAAGGTCGTCGAGCTACCCGGTGGCATCCGCATGTGGTCGACACCCGGCTGGCAGCCGTCGACGGGGCGCGCGACCGCGCTGATCGAGCAGATGCGGCGGGCGCCCAACTCCGCGTTCCTCATCGCCGTCACCAAGCCGCGCACGCGGAAGACCGACGAGGTCACCGGTGCGGTCGGCTGGCTCGCGGTAGCGCACGGCGAGGTCGAGGCCGTGGGCGAGCTCACGGCCGTCGGTCCGCGCGAGGCGATGCTGCTTTGGGACGAGGCCAAGCGCGAGATCGAGAACACGCGGGTGAAAAATCCGGCGCCGTTCGCATGCGGCTCTGCCAGCGACGCGTCGGTCGCGTTCGCGGCGTACGGCCGGGTGTTCGTCGCGCGCGCACGGATCGCGATCGACAAGATCAAGCCGCTGCTCGTCTGCCTCGACCGCGACTAGATCATCACTCGCCGATTTTTCTGCAGCGATGAATCCGTTACTCGTCGTCGAGCGGCAGACCTAGCTGCTGCGTCGGATTGGCCTGCGTGCCGCCATCGAACCGCACGGCACCGCTCTCGTCGGTGTAGTTCGCAGCGAGGCGCTGCGCGGAGATCGGATCAATGTTCTCGAGACGTGCGAGCGCCGCGCGCGCGATGTCGCTCCACGCGACCGACTTGCGACCGCTGTCGAGCAGCGTCGCTTCGATGTCGCGAGCGATGCGCCGGAGATCTTCGTCGCGGATTCCGTTGCGGTGCGCCGCGATCCGCTGGAGCGCGAGGAACAGCTTCTCGCCGTCGAATGGCTCGAGCGAGCCGTCGCGCTTCGCGACCTTGAGGCCGGGCGCACCGAGCTTCTCGTAGGTCGTGAACCTGCGTTTGCATGCCGTGCAGATGCGCCGGCGACGCAGGCCATCCGCCGTGACCCGGGTCTCGGTCACGTTGGAATCGCCGGTGCAATACGGGCACTGCACGCTCGGATCGTAGCGCCTCCCGCCGGCTCGGCCGAAGTTTCTCAGCGCTTGCAGCGGAACTTCGTCATCAGGCTCGGTGCGCCGCCGGTATCGGACATCCGGTAGATGATGTCGCCACGGACCGCGAGCGTCTCGGGGAAGCCGATCCCGAGCGGAGCGACCACCACGGCCTTCGCCGACTCCGGCAGCTCCCAGCCGTCGACCCGATAGACCCGCGACATATCGAACAGGTTCGAGCCCGCCCACAGCGAGCCATCGTCTCCGAACGCGCAGTCGCCGAGCGCGCCCGGCCGGGTGATCGCGATCCGCGGCGCGTACTTGACCGCGAGCTTGCCGGCTTCCTCGACCACGCAATACAGGTGGCCGTCCGCCTTCGACGCAGCGAACCCGATGCACGGTCCCTTTGCGTGGACCGGATCCACGAGGCAGAGACCCTCGTAGTTGCGGCCGCAGTTCGTCGCACGTGCGCCGCACACCATTCCGGTCCCCGCGGGCGGCTTGTCGCCCGCGCCGCCGCGTTTGTCGGCGAGATCCACGGGCCCCATCGGATACGCGGGCCCGGCGAGCTCGAATCCTCCGGAGGTACGCTTCCACTCACGGATCCATCCCGACGAGGTGATGCCGGCGACCAGGTCGCCACGATTCGCGAGCCCTTCGATGTCGTCGCCGGCCTCGCCGAGGGGCAGGGCGCCCGTCTCGCGACTCTCGCCGGTCTCGGCGTCGACGATCGCGTACGCGCCCTTGTTGCCGCTGTCGCTCGCGACGACCAGTGACAGCTTGCCGTCGAGGGTCAGCCACGCCGCGCCCGACGCCTCGGGAACCGGCGCAGACTCCGCAAAGGCGAGCGGCTGGCACGGTTCGACCTCGGCGCTACCGACGGCGGGCAGCGGAGCGCTGTCCGGGTCCTTCCCCTTGCCGCATGCCGACGCGAGCAGCACGCCGGCGAGCAAGCACCCTTGGGGTGTGAACCGAGTCATCTCCGCGCTATAGCATCCGCTGTCACCGATGTCCGATCGCCGCTACCTCGTCAAGGAGATGTTCGGGCCCACGCTCCAGGGCGAGGGCGCGCACGCCGGCACGGCGGTCGTCTTCCTGCGGTTCGCAGCCTGCAACCTCGCGTGCACCGGGTGCGATACTGACTTCGATCCCGAGGGTGCGCAGCGCTACTCGGCCGACGAGATCGTCGCTCAGCTGCGGGAGCTCGACACCAACAAGACCTGGCGCGTGGTCGTCACCGGCGGCGAGCCCACGTTGCAGTGGGACGAGCCGCTGTCGGCAGCGGTTCGCGGCGCGGGTTTCCGCGTCCACATGGAATCGAACGGCACGCGGCCACTCGATGGTCCGGTCGACTGGCTGACGATCTCGCCGAAGCCGCAGCATCATCCGACGAGCATCGTGCTCGCCGACGGACTCCCCGCGAACGAGCTCAAGGTCGTGGTCGATGACTCCGTCGACGCAGCAGTCCTCGACCGCTACGCCGAGCGCTATCGCTGCGATCACTACTTCTTGCAGCCCTGGATGGACGATCGCTACGCGGCGACGCTCGCGAAGACGATCGCACTCGTCCACGCACGCCCCCGATGGCGACTCTCCATTCAAACCCACAAGATCATCGGCGTGCCGTAGGGCTACCGATTCATCATCATCATCATCATCATTTGCATCGGATCGCCCGATGACGAGGACTTCGTGAACGACGTCTTGAGCGTCGACAGCGAATCCTGGATTTGAGTCATCGCCAGCTTGATGTCCTCGGTGGAGGACTTGGCGCCGCCGCTGACGGTCTGGAGCATGTCGGGGTCGAGGGTCGCGAGGTCATTGGACATGGGTCCCCTCGCAGCACGCGACGTACCACCGGCGAAGATCAACGAGTCCGATGTCTTGCGGTCACGGACCGTGCGTCCTCCAAAGAGCCGGATCGCCGACCGCCGATCACAGCTCACGGGTCGCTGAGGAGACCGCACGCGATCCACTCGCCGAGCTGCTTGCGCTCCTCGAGAGACGGGGTCTTCCCATCCGGCGGCATCGACGTGTTCGTCGCGGCGGGGCCCGACGCGGTCGACAGATCGATGTGCGCCTTCACCGCCTTGATCCCGAACAGCGTGTCGAAGTCGTGGAACGACGTCGCACCGTGGCGCGCCGCACCCTCGAGCTTCGAGTCATGGCAGCGCGTGCAGTACGCCTCCATGAACGGCTTGCCAAAGTTCTCGTACGTGAGCGCCGTACCCGTCGGCGGCGGCGGGCATACCGATTCCGTCGGCGGTCCGAACAACGGCTCGTCGGTACAGCCGGCGAGCGCGAGCGCCACGGCCGTCGCGAGGATGCGGTTCATAGCCACGCCCATGCCATCTCTCCGGACAGCTCGACCTTGACCATGACCTCCATGTTCACCTGGCCCTCGTTGCGGACGAGGAGGTACCACTCGGCGGTCGCGGGCGGCGAGAACGTATAGGTGACATTCATCTTGTCGTGCTCCTGGTAGATGACCTGCGTGCCGCCATTGGCGTGCCCGTGGATGTTCCAGCCGATCTCTGCGACGGGTGCGGTCAGTGTGATCACGGCGATGTCGCCGGTTCCTCCGGTCATCGTGCCCTCGATGAGCTCGCCGACCTGGAGTGCCCTCGTCGCCGTGATCACCTCGCGCACCGTCGCATCGGGTGCCGACGCATCGGGGAGGATGGCGCCGTCATCGCCGCACGCGGCGAACATCAGCAGCGCAAGCGCGAGCCGGGTCATGGCGCCACCACGAACCCGGGCGGCAGCAGATCGCATGGCAGTGCACCAGACGGCGGGCGCGCCAGATCGATCGGTCGTTCGAGGCACGGGCCGGTTGCCTGCACAGCGTCACCGCTGGCATCAGCCCGCGCGCCGTCCGGCGTCGCTGGATGGATGTTGTCGCCGCACGCCGCGAGCAGCGTGACGACGAGGATCAACGGTCGCATCAGTACCTCACCCAGATCTCGTCGCCGGCAGCGAGTGCGCCGAGCGCGGTGACGCCGGCCGTCGTCGTGATCATGGCGGCCGTCGCGCTGTTCGTGCTGAACGCGGCGGTGCCCTTCCACACGATCTGCGCGTCGCCGAAGAAGGTGCCGAGCTTGTCGGCAGGCACGGTCACGCCGGCGGGGATCGTGAGCTTGTTCCAACCGGTGGGGTTGAGGCGCTGTGGGGTGATCGTCAACACGGGGGCGGTGTTGCCGGTGCCACCGGGGAGCACGTCCCAGCTCTGGGTCATCTCGACGCTGCCGACGAGGCACACCTGATGGACCATGATCGGGAGCTGAGCGAACGGCGTGTTCGGGACCTTCGCGCGGATGGTGACCTCGTAGTAGCCGTCGTCATCGGAGAGGACATCTGTCGCCGCCTTCGTCCACTCGATCACGGTGACGTTTGCTCCACCCTTCGTGACCGTCGGTTTTCCGAAGTCACTGAACATCGGCCGCACAGCGGTCATCCCGACGGGAATCTCGACGCGGAACTTGTACGTGTCGTAGTGAGCGGCGCCGACCTCGCAGCCGTGCCCGAGACCGAACGTGATCTTGGTGCCGGACTTGTCCGCCTGGGCGGGACCGCTGGGCAGTGAAACGTGAGCGAGCGCGATGCTGGAGGACAGGACACTGGCGGCACCGAGGCCGCGAATCAGAAAATGGAAAGACATGAGGGCAAGACCTCTGGCAATGAGTACGAACGCCGGGTGAACGTGGATGTCGCGTTCCGATCAGGAAGGCGGCTTTTCCGGGCGGTCGTCGCGGGGCGCAGGCATCGACAGGGTCGTATGGACGAGGTCGTGGATCAGCACGGTCACCCGGGCGACGGTGGCCGGCGTGACCTGGATCGCTGCACTGACGTGAGGCGCGACCATCCGAGCCTCGCCGCCGCACCGCTTGAGCTCGGCCTGGGGCTCGGGCCCACCGTCATGATCGTGGCACTTGCAGGTCTCGGGATCGGGGCAGCAACAGGCCGCGCTAGCGACGACGCCGGTTCCCGCGAAGGCCGTGAGCGCTGACGCGAGGAGCGTCAACATTGCCAGGACCGGGAGAAACCAGCGCACCACCACGATCCGCGGAGAGAACCAGATCGCCTGTCTTTGTGTCCACTCCCAGTGATGGCACCGGCTGACGCACTGCGACGCAGCGCCTCACTCGTCGGGGCGGCACGCGTGGACGCTGACCGTGCGGCCATCGAGCAACTCACAGCGGAACACCGCACAGGTTCCCGCAGGGACAAAGCTTGCCAGCATCGCGAAGTCGCACGCGTAGCTGCAGGCGCCATCGATCGGCAGCACGTCGCAAACATCGGCTTCGTCTTCGTCGTCCATGTGCGCGGAGCTGACCTGCTGTGCCTGATCGCTCAGCGGCGCATCCGGCTGTACGGCCTCGTCGACCTCGACGCATGCGGATCCGCTCAGCAGCGCGACCAGAAGGAGCCGGTGGAAGGCCATCCCTGATCGTCGAGCAGGCGCCGTGCCGAACCTCGTGACTTGCTGCGTCCCGACGAGCGCGAGCCACTCTGAGTGCTCCGACGGCTCGCCTGGTTCTCGCGCTCGCGCGCTCTGCCTGCTACGCCGGGCGTCGAGCCTTCGTGCACGACCCAGCCGGCATGTATTCGCGACCGGCTCCGCGGTCGCCGCGCTCCACAACCGCAGGTCCCGCGCACGCGACTCCAGCGTTTGATCTGGCGGACTCGTCATCGGCGCGAGGCAGAGCTTTCGATTGGTTGCCGGTGTTCTTCGCACGGCTGCCGCTCGCGTAGGATGTTGCGGTGAGTCGCACGCTCGGAGAGTTCGTCGAGGCCGAAGGAATCGTTTCGTGGCTCGCGGACAACGTCGCCCACATCAATGGCGCGTCGGGCAAAGGAGCGAGCGAGACCTCGAAGTTGGTCCAGCTCGAGGTGTCGTGCACCACCTGCCAGGCGACGAAGACCTGCTGCTGGTCGCTGGTGGTCGCGCGGCTCTACGAGGGGCTGATCGTCGCTGCGAAGCTGCGCGAAACGGCGCGCGATACCCCGGAGCTCCGCGAGCAGCTGCGCGTTCGCGCCGAGTCGATGGAAGCGTCGAGCCCGTACGACTGGCGCACGCCGTGCCTGTTCCTCGACGACAAGGAGCACTG
>JAYUYE010000942.1:0-7504 GCA_043752985.1 Myxococcales bacterium | reverse complement strand
GACGAGCTGCGCGAGCGGTTCGGCGACGCCGAGGATGATCCTTTGCTCGCCGCCGAGGTGGCCTCGCTCGCGGCGGTGCACGAGGCGCTGACCACGGGCGCGTACACGTGCGTGATCGTCGAGCCGATGCAGTCGGAGGGCGGTGATCGCTATGCGACCGAGCGGTTCTTCCGCGCGCTACGGCTGCTCACCCGCAATCACCAGACGTTCCTCGTGTTCGATGAGGTCCAGGTCGGGTTCGGGCTCGGCGGTCCGTTCGCCTGGCATTCGAAGTTCCGCCTTCTCAACTCGCGCGGTCAGCCCGACTACCCGGATGCCGTGACGTTCGCGAAGCGCGCGCAGGTCGGCGTCGTGATGTCGCGGTTCGCGGATCCCGAGCCGGCGAGTGCGCACAATGCGTCGCTCGTACGCGGCCGGATCCATGCCGATATGGTGTCGACGAGTCACAACGCCGAGCGCCTCGAGAAGCTCGTGCAGCCCCGGCTCGCGCAGATCTCGCGCGCGTATCCGCACCTCGTCGGTTCCCCGCGTGCGTCAGGCTACGCGTTCGCCTTTGATCTCCCGACCCCGGCGATGCTCGACGCGTTCATCGGTCAGCGGTTCTGGCGCGGCGGCATCGTGTTCGGCGCCGGCACGAAGACGGCTCGGTACCGGCTTTCCGATAGCTTCCTCGCGCGCGAGATCGACATGCTGTTCGAGACGATCCGCCGCTCGCTGTCCTGGCTCGACGCTCACGAGGGGAAGAAGCCGCCCGAGTGGGAAGACACCGCGGTGCCTGGTGCGAATGCACCATCGAACTTGCCTGACGTCGCGTACCGCGTGGTGCCGCTCGCCGAGGCAATGACGCACCTGCCTGCGATCCTCGACATCGAGTACCAGGTCTACGAGCCCGCGCGTCGCACGCCGCCTGCGGAGATCCGCGCCGCGATCGAGGATGCCGAGGGCCTCTTGATCATCGGCGAGGCACCGGCGCCGAGCGGCGGCGGCATGCAGCTCGTCGCGTTCGCGATCGGCGCGCCACTCGAGCATTCCAGCGACGTCGAGGGTCCCGACGACGATCCGATGCTCGGCAAGCACAACACGATGTACTCCCTGTCGATCACGGTCGCGCCGAGCTACCAGTCGTCCGGGATCGGTCGGAAGCTCAAGGAGCTTCAGCTCCGCGACGCGCACACGCGTAGGAACCCTGACGGCACGCCGCGCTATCGCTACGTCACCGGTCGCAACCGAGTCGGCCGCACAGCCTCGATGACGCACCTCAACCGGGTGTTCGGGGCGCACGTGGTGTCGATCCTCACCGGCCAGTACGAGGATCCCGAGGGCCAGGCGATCTACTACCGGATCCCGCTCGGCTCGATCACACCGGATCCCGTGGTCAAGCAGGACGTCCTGCGACGCCGCGAAGCAGCCATGCAGGAGGACGACGACATCGCGTTTGATCTCGCGTCGGGCCTGACCAAGCCGTTCGCGTCGGGACCGGCGACGCTGCGCTCGCTCGAGGATCGCGGACTGCTCTACGGTCCCGCGGTCAACAAGCTCACGCTGATGAACTACGTCACCCCCGGTACGGTGCGTGCGCTCGAGTGGCTCGGGGCGTTGGTGCCCGAGCTCCCGCACATCTACCTGACGTCCTCGCGCGACGAGTCGGTCGACAAGGCGTTGCGCTTGATCCGGGTCACGCGCAAGACCGGACAGGTCGCGATCGGGCTGGTCGGCGGGTACTACGGACACACCGCGGCGACGTGTCGCTCGCTCTCGGATCCGGACGTTCATCAGGGCGGCCCGGGTCACTTCGCTTGGCCGCGCGTTCCGCATCCGGCTGTCGTCGGCACCGCGGCAACGATCGGTTCGCTGCGAGCCGCGGTGGATGCGGCGGGCGGTAAGGCGAACGTTCTCGGCTTCGTCTACGAGCTGGTGCAGGAGCGCACGGGCCTCGTGCTGCCCGCGGACTTCCTGACCGCACTCGGCGCGCTGCGCACCGAGCTCGAGTTGCCGCTGATCGCAGTCGAGACCACGACGCACACGTACCGCAGCGGCCGCGGTGCGTTCCTGTCGACGGCGCTCGGCCTAATACCCGATGTCCTCGCATGGTGGGGAGGCGGGCAGACGGGCTATCTCCACACCACGGCGAAGTGGTTCATCGGTACGCCGCTGACACTGGTGTCGACCTGGGACGGCGATGAGCTGTCGTTGATTCGCCAGCATCATCAGCTGCGCGCTGCGCGCCACATCGACATCGCCGGTGCCTCGGCCGCGCTCGATCAGGCGCTGGCGGGAATGACGTCCGCAGGGCTCGGCGCGTATCGCGTGATCGACGCGGGAGCAAAGGCGGCGAGCCTCGCCGAGGCCCTCGACGACCGCGGCCTCCGGGTCCGCCGGTTCCCGCGCGGCAGGCTCGGGATTATTCCCGCGCTCGATCAGATCGAGGCTGCCGCGGTAGCACTCGGTAGCGCGCTGCGTGAGGTATGACGTGGGGATGAACCTCGGAGCCGTGGTCCTGACCGTCGCGCTCGCGGCCTGTCAGAAGTCCGAGCAGCCGGCCGCACCGCCCTCACCCACGGAAGGCCTCGTCACCGCCATGAAGGACTTCTGCAAGATCTCGTCGATGCCGCCACCCAAGCAGCGCGAGGCCTTGAAGATGTGGGGCTGGCAGACGGCCGGGAACAAGGACGTGGGCCCGATCTGGACCGCCGCTGCGAAGAAGGATGCGGCCGCGGTCGCGATGCTTCGTGCTGCGGCAGATGTCGCCGTTGGACCCGGAAACTGTTCCCACCTCGATATCCTGAAGGGCGCGCCGTGAGAATTCTCGAGCTACCAGCCGGCAAGCCACCGCGCGACTGGGGACGAATCCACGGCGAGAGCTACCGCACCGAGATCAAGGCGCTCGCCGCGATCCGCGCATATCTGTGCACGAAGGTCGGCGGATTCCAGACGGTCGACGATGTGCTGGAGGCCGGGCACGCGCACCTGCCGGTGCTCGAGGCCTATCATCACGGTCTCTACTCCGAGCTGCTCGGGATCGCGGAGGGAGCAGACATCTCGCCCGAGGAGATCGTCGTCCTGAACCACTACACGGATCTTCGCGACCTCGACGCAGATCCTTCGATGTGGCGGCCGGCGCCCACACGTGACGCCCCGAACGCGATCACCACGGGCGACGGCGCCTCGGGTGACGATATCGTCGGTGGCGGCGACGGCTGCAGCGTGCTGTGGTCTGAATCCCCGACGGGACGGATCCTCGCGCAGACCTGGGACATGCACGCGACGGCGATTCCGTACGTGATGCTCCTGCGGATTCCTGAATCTCCGGCGGGACCGGCAGCGACGCTGCTCTCGGTCACCGGTTGCCTCGGCATGGCCGGGATGAACAGCGCCAAGGTCGGCATCGCGATCAATAACCTGCACTCGACGGACGCGACGCTCGGCGTGGTGTGGCCGGCGATGGTGCGGCGTGCGATGCACGAACGCGATGCAGTCGCCGCGCGCGAGGTGATTGCGCGGAGCCCGATCGGCTCGGGTCATCACTACTTCGTCGCCGACCGGTCGAACGCGTTTGCGATCGAGACGTCGGGGACCCGGCGCAAGATGGTGTTCGCCGGCGGTCGCACGTACTGCCACACGAATCATTGCTTCGATGCCGAGATCGCGACGCGCTCGAAGGTCCCGACCTCGAGCACGACCCACGACCGGTTAAAGTGGCTCGAGGCCGACCTCGCGCGTGCGCAGGTCCGCGACCTCGACGATGCGTGGCGTCGGCTCGGCTCGGTCGACGGCTGGCCGCGCAGCATCTGCACGAACATGGCGACGCCCGAGTCGCCGCACGGCGCAGCGACCTGCGGTGCGATCGCGATGAACGTCGACTCCGGCGAGCTGTGGGCGCAGCAGGGCTTCATTCACAATGTCGCGGCCGAGCGCTGGAACCTATGAGTGAGTACCCGTTCTTCTTCACCTGGACCTCACAGAACGCCGCAAAGCCGCTCGAGCTCACCGGCGGCGAAGGCGCGTGGTTCACGACCGCAGACGGCTCGCGCTGGCTCGACCTCGGCGCTCTGAGCTATCAGGTCAACGCCGGTCACGGCCGTCAGCGGATCGTCGACGCGATCAAGCGGCAGGCGGACACGCTGTGTCTGTCGGCGCCGAACGCGGTGTTCCCGGCGAAGGTCGAGCTCGCCGAGCGCCTGCTCGCGATGGCGGGCCCAGGCTTCTCGAAGGTGTTCTTCACGCTCGGCGGCTCCGAGGCGAACGAGAACGCGATCAAGATCGCCCGGCTCGTCACCGGCCGGCACAAGCTGATCAGCCGCTACCGCAGCTATCACGGTGCGTCGCTGGGCGCGCTCGCGTTGACCGGAGACTGGCGCCGCGCACCTCTCGAGCCGCTGATCCCCGGCGTCATCCACGTCCATGACTGCGAGTGCGAACGCTGCGCGTCGGGCAATCGAGCTGCGATCTGCGACCGCGGCGTTGCGCGTGACTTCGCACGGACGATGCAGCTCGAGGGTCCGCGCTCGATCGCGGCTGTGTTCCTCGAGCCGGTTCCCGGTGCAAACGGCGCATGGGTTCCGCCGCCCGACTACTGGCCGACGGTCCGCGCCGCATGCGACGTCGAGGGTGCGCTGCTCGTCGCCGATGAGGTGCTCACCGGCTTCGGCCGGACCGGCAAGCCGTTCGGGTTTCAGCACTGGAACGTCGTCCCCGACATGATCACGATCGCGAAGGGCCTGGCGTCCGGCTACGCCACGATCGGCGCCGTGATCGTCCACGAGCGAGTGGCGAAGCACTTCGACGCCAACGTCCTCGCGTGCGGCCTGACCTACTACGCGCATCCCACCGCGTGCGCCGCGGCGCTCGAGACCATGAAGCTCTACGACGACGAGCAGCTGTACGCGAACAGTGCCCGGCTCGGCCCGGTGCTCCTGCGCGAGCTCGATGCCATCGCGCACCGGATCGCGGTGCCCGCGCACGTCCGCGGCCTCGGCCTTCTCGCCGCACTCGCGCCGGAGGCGACGCCCGAGCAGTGGGCCAAGCTCGGCAGCGAGCTCGCCGCGCGCAAGCTCTCGCTTCACGTCGACGGTAAACGCGGCACCGCGATCTTCGCGCCGCCGCTGTGCATCACCGAGGAGGAGCTCGTGCGAGGCATTCGCTCGTTCGGAGAAGCGGCAGTCATCGCATTTGGAGCCGTGCTGTGATCGGCCGCCACAAGGACAAGGTCCTCGCGTCGGTCGCCGATGCACTCGTGCCGCTCAAGGACGGCATGACGATCCTCGTCGGCGGCTTTGGCCTCTCTGGCAACGCCGAGGCGCTGGTCAAGGGCGTCGTCGATCGCGGCGTGCGCGACCTGACGCTGGTCTCGAACAACGCCGGCAACATGGGCAAGGGCCTCGCGCAGTGGCTGCGTGCCGGCATCATCCGCAAGGTCATCTGCAGCTACATCGGCGGCAACGAGGATCTCCACACCCGGATGGCTTCGGGCGAGGTCCAGGTCGAGATCACGCCGCAGGGCACGCTCGCCGAACGCATGCGCGCCGCGGGTGCCGGCATCCCGGCGTTCTACACGCCGACCGGGGTCGGCACCGTCGTCGAGGAAGGGAAGGAGACCAAGGAGATCGATGGTCGCCGCTATCTGCTCGAGCGCGCACTGTTCGGTGACGTCGCGCTCGTTCGCGCGCAGATCGCCGACCGCTTCGGGAACCTCCGGTTCTGGCGCACCGCACGGAACTTCAACCCGGTCGTGGCGACCGCAGCGAAGCTGACGATCGTCGAGGCGGACCAGCTCGTGGCCAACGGCACCCTCGATCCCGACGACGTCCACCTTCCGGGCATCTTCGTGCACCGCATCGTCCACGTCCCCGTGCACGAGGACGCGTTCGAGTTCCGAACCGTCCGAAAGAGGTCCTGAGATGGCGACGAACCACTGGACCACCGAAGACATGGCGCGTCGCGCGGCCACAGAGATCCCGGAGGGCTCGATCGTCAACCTCGGCATCGGTCTCCCTACCCAGGTTGCCGACTACCTCGCCGAGGGGCACGCCTGGCTCCACTCGGAGAATGGTTTGCTCGGCACCGGCCCGTTTCCGTACGAGGGCGACGAAGACCCGAGCCTGATCAACGCGGGCAAGCAGACCGTGACCGTCCTCCCCGGCGGCTCGACCTTCGACTCGGCCTTCTCGTTCGCCATGATCCGCGGCGGCCACGTCGATGTCGCGATCATGGGCGCCATGCAGGTCTCCGCCGGCGGCGACCTCGCGAACTGGGCGGTACCCAACGGCAAGGTCATGGGCATTGGCGGCGCCATGGACCTCGCCTCCGGCTGCCGCCGGGTCATCGCGATGATGCAGCACGTGACCAAGAAGGGTGAGCACAAGCTCGTCCAACGCTGCGACTACCCGCTCACCGCTGCCCGCGTGATCTCGCTCGTCATCACGGATCTCGGGGTCTTCGAACCGACCGGCCACGGCTTCCGCGTCATCGAGCTCGCGCTCGGCGTCTCGCGCGAAGACGCCGCAGCCGCGACCGGCGCGCCGCTGACGTGATCAACGAACCAGCGTGGTGCCGACGGAGCCAGGCTCGCGCACCGCGCGCACGAGATCGCCGGGCCCGAGCTTGCCGAGAATGTGGATCGCGCCGACGCCTTGATCGATCACGGCCATGGCTTCTTCGAGCTTCGGGATCATGCCGCCCGTGACCGTGCCGTCGGCGATCGCGGCGCGAGCGTCGGCCTGGGTCAGCCTCGGCAGGCGCGAGCCGGGATCGTTGATGTCCTTGAGGACGCCGGGCGCCGAGGTGACGAGGAACAGCCGCTCGGCCTTGAGCGCGGCAGCGAGCTGGTTCCCCACCATGTCGGCGTTGATGTTGAACACGCCGCCCGCGGCATCGGCACCGAGGCACGCGATGACGGGAACGTGACCCGCGGCCCACAGGGTCTCGAGCAGTGCGAGGTTGAAGCCGGTGACGTCGCCGACGAAGCCCATATCGACGGGCTCGTCGCCGGCGCCTGCGTAGACTTTGGGTGGGCGGCGCGTCGCGCGCACGACTTGGGCGGAGGCGCCGTGCAGGCCCACTGCCGAGATGCCGGCGGCGGTGAGTGCAGCGCATAGATCGACGTTGAGCTTGCCCGCGAGGACCATCTTCATGACGTCGAGCGTTGCGGCGTCGGTGACGCGGCGACCGGCGACCTGCTTGGTCTCGATCCCGAGCTGCTTCTGGAGGGCGGTCGCTTGGGGACCGCCGCCGTGGACGATCGCAACGCGCGCGCCTTCATCGACGAGCACGCGGAGGTCCGCGGCGAGCAGCGCCGCTTCGCCAGAGCCGACGACCTCGCCACCGATCTTGACAACGATGGTCACGGCCAGTTCCCGACGTCCTCGAGGCTAGCCTTCTCGTCGCAGCCGAGCACGAGGTTCATGTTCTGGATCGCCTGACCGGCGCCGCCCTTGATCAGGTTGTCGAGCGCAGAGAAGCAGGTGACGGTGCGCTTGCCGTTCGAGACGGCGCCGACCGCGAAGCC
>JAYUYE010000941.1:0-3021 GCA_043752985.1 Myxococcales bacterium | reverse complement strand
CACCCGCGTGTCCGCCGAGCTGGGCGTGCGGCCGCGACGGAACATGCCGACATGGCACGGCGCGATTCGTGTCCGCCTCGGGAGAGCCCCAGGAGTTTCCTTCAGCGACGCTGGTTGCCGGCGACCGCGATGGCGATCTTGCGATGGATGTGACCGGCGCGGCGCGCGGCGCGATCGGTGTCTTGACGGGCGTCGAGCGCGTGCTCGATGCCGAGCTCACCAGCATCAGCAGTGGGGACTCGCTCGCGACCACGGATCTCGATCGCGATGGCCTCGCCGATCTGCTGCGGCCCTCGTTTCGCGGCGTGCACGGACGCGCCGGTGTCCGAGGCGGCGAATCGCGACCGATGCTCGCGGTTCAGACGTTTGACCTCTACCGCACCATACCGGGTACACAGTCTCCTGATCCGCACACCAAGCTCGCCGCCGTCCGCACAGACGCGGACCTCGCCCATCGCAGAGTGTTCGCGTTCATTCCGGGCACGACTCTGTCCTGGGTGCGCATCGACACGCCGCTCGCCGCCCCCGCGGTACTGCTGGGCGTCGCGAGCACGGCCGTGAGCTTTCTCGATCCTGTGGTTGGCAACATCGACGTTGCCCCTACAAAGGGAGGCGACGAAGTCGTGCTCTCGCACCGAGGTGGCACCGCGATCTACGTGGTCCGCATGGAACCAACTCCGGTCGTGCTCCGCACGATCGCGCTTACCCTGCCGCTCGCGCGAGCGCCGGTGCTCGGTGACGTCGATGCGGATGGTGATCTCGATATCGTCGCGCCTGTACAGGATGTGTCCGGCATCGTCGTCCTTGTCGCGCTTGGCGATGGAGCCGGCGTGTTCGGCGCAGCCACACTCCAGCTTCGCTACTCGGCCGCCACGGTGATGCCGTGTAGCCAGGGCCAATCGACACAAGTCGGGGGAGCGCCGCTCGCGATCGCCGACATCGACGGCAACGGCACGGCAGACTTCGTGACGTCGGCGGGGCTCGTGATCCAACCGACGACCGGCAGCTACTGCACGGCGGCACCGGTCGGATCGACCGAGACCGTCGTCGACGCGGTGGTTCTCGACGCCACCGGCGACGGGATTTTCGATGCCGCCTGGATCACCGGCGGACCGTTCGTGCGGCTGGCGATCGGGAAGGGCGGCGGCCTGTTCGAGCAACGAATGATCAACCTCGCCGGTGCCGCGACGACCCTCGACGCGGGCACGTTCGACTGGGACTCGTACGACGATCTCCTCGTCGGCGAAGCAGCAACTGACGGCGTCACCGCGTTCGAGGTGATCAAAGGAACAAACATCGCGAACACGGATCGCGTTCTGCAAGGCCCCCGGGTCCCAGGCTTTGCCTCGCTTGCGATCGGTCCGCTCGGCGAACGTTCTGACTCCACGATCGATGACTTCGTGATCTTCGGGATCGACGACGTCTCGAAGACCGGCTACCTCGCGCGGATCGCCGTGCTCGCCGAGGGCGATTCCTTCTTCTCCGAGCTTCCCGGGCCGGCCCTGAGCGCTGCGCAATTTCTCGCTGCTGGCGACATTGACGGCACCGGGTACCGCGATGACGTGATCGCGTTGTTCGAAGATCCGACCGGAGCCACACGACTGCGCGTGTGGTCGGATCAGAGCTGGTACCTCAGCGATCGGGCGGTGCGCGGCTCCACGGCCACGGGCATCCCGGCGTCGACTCCCGCGCAACTCGCCGACCTCGACGGTGACGGTGCGGACGAGCTGGTGTTTGCCGTGGCCGGCGGATTCAAGGTGTTCGATCTCGGCGACCTCGATCGACCGGCGGAGACCTTCCCAGGCGCAGCCGCCGACACGATCGTGCGACTACCCCGGCCAGGTGGCGATTGTCTGGTGACGATCTCGACACTCGAGGGAGCCTCCGTGTTCTGTCCTCTCGGTGGCGCGCCACCGATTGGCGTGACGACGAATGCGGCGCTCGGTGGAGCTACCGGGAACCTCGACGAGGATCCCGAGCTCGAGCTCGTCGTGGTGACGATGTCGGGCGTCGTGATCTATGACGTCGGCACGACGACTGCCAGCGAGCTCGGCGCGTTCGAGGTGGCTGGCCTCGGCGCATCACCGATTCAGACGTGCCCCGCCGACCTCGACGGTGATGGCGTGCTCGATCTCGTCGTCGGTGCCGGCGCAAGCGTCGAAGTGCTGTGGGGCACCGCGCACGATGGAGGTACTCCGTGATCCGCGGACTTGGCGGACTTGGCGGACTCGCCATGATCGTCGCAGCGGTCTCGTCCGCGGCTGCGGATCCCGAGCGAACCGCAGACGACTACCACCGCGCTGGCGAAGCCGCGTACCGCGGTGGCGACTTCACGGGCGCAGTGGCCGCGTTCGAAGAAGCCTACCGGCTGCAGCACCGGCCACAGACCGTGTTCTCACTCGCGCAGGCGTATCGCCAGATCTACGTCGCGAAGCACGAGCCGGGCATCTTGCTGCGCGCTGTCGAGCTCTACCGCCAGTACCTCGTCGAGGTCCCGCGCGGCGGCCGGAGCAATGATGCGCGCGAGCTGCTCTCGACGCTCGATCCGCTCGTCGAGTTGCTGCGCCTGAAGAATCCTTCGCTGCGCGCGAGCGCGATCGCGCCGGCGACCCAGATCCTCGTGTGGTCGAACATCGAAGGGGCACGTGCACGCATCGGAGCCAAGACCAGCGAGCTGCCAACAGTCGCCGATGTGTCTGCGGGCGGTCACGCGGTGCACGTCAGCGCACCCGGTCATGCGGACGCCGAGCTCCAGGTCACCGCCATCGCGGATCGCCTCATCCCGATCGAAGCGCGCCTGACCCCGCTGCCCGCACGTCTGACCATCGCGACGGCGCCCGGAGCGGTGCTCGTCATTGACGGCGTGCCGCGTTCGTCGGCGCGTGATCCTCTCGAGCTCCCGGCCGGTCAGCATCACGTGTGGGTCGGAGCGCGCGGCCGCCTGGGCGCAGAGCAGTCTGTGATGCTGTCACCCGGCGAACAACGCCGGATCGCCCTCGCGCTCCAGGTCTCCCCCCGCCG
>JAYUYE010000940.1:0-3026 GCA_043752985.1 Myxococcales bacterium | reverse complement strand
GCAGCGCATAGAGGATCAGGTGCGCCATCGCTCGCCCCGACGCTAGCAGGCGCATGCCGCGCGTTGCCAGCGAATCATGTGACGGTCCAGTGGATCGGGTCGTATCGTGATGCAAAGGTCCGCGCTCATCACAGGAGGCGAATGGTCATGCAGCTCGATCAGGAGCGATTCACGCGGGTGCTCGGACAGTTTCGCGAGCTCGGGATCATCACGGGCAAGGAGGTGCAGGAAGTTCTCGCGATCTTCGAGCCAACATTCCCCTGGCACGAGACCCTCACGCGCGCAGAGACCGTCCACGTTCATGTCCGCGTCACCGACGTGACTCGCCTTCCGCACGATCAGATCCGCGCGTTCGGCACAGCCGCCGAGAATCAGAAGGATGGCTACGTGAAGTATCCGTTCGCGGGCGGGATCAACATGATCATCTCGTCGATCGACATCGCCGAAGACGACTGGCTTCCCTCTGATGGCCGCGCGCGCCCGCACGTCGATCACCTCGGGATCGATCTGCGCGACGACAGCGCAGCGACTCGTGCGACGTTTGACACCGCCCCCGCGATCGCGACGGCACAGGGCTGGCGGCACAAGCCACAGGGCGGCAATGGAGTGCCGGTCTACTGCTGTCACGTCGAGGTCGGCGCGAAGCATTGGGTCTATCCGCCGGCAACCTCCGCGTTCACGATGCCGATCGAGTTCGCGTTCGGCGCCCTCAAGGTCAACGGCGAGGCGATGGGCTGCGATCTGCGCCCGATCGATCCGGCGCACCCGGATGCGGCGAATGCGGTGTGCGGCGATCACCACAGCGCCGAGCACGTGCCGGCGCCGGACTCGCACTACAAGGTCTCTGACCTCGGTCGGTTCGGCGAGATCGGCAAGAACGCCGGACCGTTGTGGGACAAGTTCCTCGCGTACTACAGCGCAGCAACGAGCGGCGACACGGCGCTGACCGCGCGCGAGAAGGCGCTGATTGGTCTCGCCGTCGCACACGCCAAGCAATGCCCGTACTGCATCGATGCGTACACTGGCAACTGCGTCGATCGCGGTGCCACTGTCGAGCAGATGCACGAGGCCATTCACGTCTCCGCGTCGCTTTCCGCGGGCATCGATCTGGTGCACGGCGTCCAGATGCGCAATGCGCTCGCCGCCCGCGGGAAGCTCTGAGCTCGACAACAACTGCTCGAGCGAGCGTGAGCGTTGGCCGGTTCCATCACCTCGCGACCCCAGTACCGCCACCGCAGACGGCTAGACTCGGGGCTCCGCCGTGAAGCGCCTCGTCCTGTTCGTCGCGCTGTTCATCGTGCTCGCCGTGGCCGGCATCGTCTACGGCGTCCGCAAGAGCGGAGTCACGCTCGCTGATGCCGGCGTGCTGTGGACGCTGCCGGTCGGCACGCTCGTGGTGCTCGGCCTGCTGTGCGTCGCGTTCTACCTCGCCGACATGGTCCGCTATCGCGTCGTCGGTCGTGCGGTCGGCGAGCACGTCAGCTGGCGCGCGTGCTTCGACGCGACGGTCGCGAACTTCTTCTTCTCGTGGATCACGCCGGGCGCCGCGCTCGGAGCACCCGCGGCGATCGTGATGCTTGGTCGGCACGGCGTGTCGTGGGATGCGGCAGCGCTGATCGCGTTCGGCAAGTCGCTGACCGGGACCACGGTGCTGATCCTCCTCGCCTTCGCGATGCTCGCGCTCGGGCTCGGACCCGATCTCGACGCGGGAACCCTCGTGGTGTTCACCACCGGCATCGGAGTGGTCGCGGCGATGCTGATGGTCCCGATCATCGGTGCGATCTGGCCGGCGGCGTCGCTGCGCGGCATCGAGCGGTTTGAACGCTGGCTGCTCCGGCGGCGCATGCTGGCGGGCGAGCGGGCGCAGCGCGTTGTCACGAAGCTATGCGGAGCATTGCGCGGGGCGATCGATCGGCTCGCGAAGCTGCGGCAGGGTGGGGCGCCCGGCGCGGTGTGGATCCTGCTCGCGCACCTCGCCAACCTGGCCGTCCTTGTCGCGATCGCGACCGTCCTCGCCCGTGCGTTCGGGGCGACGTCGATGCCGCAGGCGGTCGGCATCTCGACGGTGTACGCCGCGTTCACGTATGTCGCGCCGACCCCGGGGGGCGCGGGCATCTCCGAAGCTGCCGGTCCGATGTTCTACGCGAGCGTGCTGTCACCCCGGGATGCGGTGCTGGTCGTGTTGGTGTTCCGTGCCCTCACGTTCTACTTGCACATCGTCGTCGGCATCGTCTATTTAGGGGTCGTGGGTGGGACGCGACAGATCCTCGAGCGCAAGGCGCGCACGTGAAGATCGATCTGGTCCATCCCGCGCACTATCGCGCCGACGGCTCGCTGGTCCAGGCCAAGGCGTGGTGGCAGCGGCTGGATGGGTACCTGCCGCACCTTGGTCCACCGCTGATCGCGGCGCTGACACCCGCGGAGCACGACGTCCGGATCATCGAGGAGTATCACCGCGACGTCGATCTCGAGACCGACGCCGATGTCATCGGCATCTCCGCGCAGATCATGCAGTTCGATCGCGCCGTTCACCTGTCGCGCGAATTTCGCCGCCGCGGCAAGAAGACGGTGCTCGGCGGCTACCTGCCGTCGATGCTGCCCGATCGGGTCGAGGGGTTGTTCGATGCGATCGTCGTCGGCGAGGGCGACGAGCTGTGGCCCGAGGTTCTCGTCGATGCGCAGCGCGGAACTCTGAAGCGACGCTATGTCCCGACCCGGCCCGTCGATCTCACGAAGCTGCCGGTGCCGCGCTACGACCTGATCGACTCGTTCGGTCGGATGGTCGTGTATCCGGTGCAGGCGACGCGTGGTTGCCCGTTCACGTGTACCTACTGCTCGATCGCCGCGGTGTTCAAGGGCGGCTATCGCAAGCGGCCGATCGCGGACATCGTGCGCGACGTCGAGGCCACCGGCAGCCGCAACATCAACTTCTGCGACGACAACCTGTGCGAGGACACGAAGTGGGTCGTCAAGCTGTTCGCCGCGCTGGAGGGCATGAAGCTGCGCTGGGGCACGCAAACGACGAT
>JAYUYE010000939.1:0-3026 GCA_043752985.1 Myxococcales bacterium | reverse complement strand
GGGCACGAGCTACGGGCGATACTTGAGCAGCTCGAGGATCGGGTGAACCGCGTGCTGCTCGACGAGCGGCGACAGCGAGTAGACCTCTTCATAGTGGTCACCCTCGGCCTCGACGATGTACGGATCACTCGGATCGAGGACGTAGTTGTAGGCGGGCACGATGTAGCCGACGTAGTTCTCGGCGAGGCCGACACAGATCGGATAGCGCACGCCGGTGTGCGCCAGCACCAGGTCGCGCATGAATGGCGCGGTGGGCGCCTCGTCGAACTTCGGCAGGTTCGGCTTCGTTGCATCGTAGAGCGGCCAGCCCCAGCTCCACGAGCCGTCGTAGCCGCCGACCCACAGCTCGGGGTGAAGCTCGCCGGGCGCGGTGACGAGGCCGAGCGGACCGATCTGGAGGAACGTCGAGCGCAGCTTGATCCACGGGTAGTTGCCCTGATCGATCGGGTCGTCGGCGTTGTAGCCGACGAGAACGTTCCTGGTTTCTGCTTCGGTCCCGAGCAAACCGACGAGGAACGCGACGTGAAGGAACGTGTTCTCGATCCGGCCGTGGAACGACGCCGTCTTGAACCCGAGCGGCAGATCGCTCGTGGTCTCACCTGTTGCAGCGAGCGCCTCGAGCGCGAGCGTTGCGGCGTTCGTGCCGATCGCCTGCTCCATTGGATGCCCCTGCACGGTCAGCGGCGTGCCGTTCGGACCGAGCGGATGGGTTCCACGGATCGATCCGATCTGGCCACCGAGCGCGCCCTGGAAGAACACCGCAACGCCGCCGAGGCCTGGTAGGTCGGCCGTCGTGTACGAGCTCTCGGTGGCGAGCACGCCGTTCTCGATGTGCTCGCGCAGGTAGTGGACGTAGTGCGCGGTGATCTTCGTCGGGCCGTCGGCGAAGTTTGCGAGCTCTGGGTGATCGGCCCAGTTGACGAGCGTCGCGATCGTCTGCGTCGGCTCCCCGAGCTTGGTGAACCGCGCGATCGTCAACGTCGGATCGAAGATGATCGGATCGCGGATGTCCTTGTTGAAGTCATCCGTCTTGCTCAGCGGGTTCGACGGATCGTTGAGCAGCTTGGTCGATGCGATCGTCAGCTGCGCGGGCTGCAGCGTCGTGACCGCATCCTTGATCGCGTCGGCGGCCTGCGTGTACAGGCGCTCGAGCACGAATGGCTGGCGGCCCGTGGTGGCCACCGTCGGGCCCCACAGTCCCATCGTGTCGGGAGCGTTGTGCGCGTGCGTTGACGAGACGAGGACGTGATCGATGCTGAGCCCGGCGAGCGCCGGCATCGCGCGAATCTTGTCCATGTCAGGCGTCAGGATGCCGACGGCGTCGAGCGAGAGCACGACGATGGTGGTGTCGCCCTGCTTGAACGCGATCGCACGGGCTTCGATCTCGGTCTCGACACCGAGCGCGGCGCGCGCACCACCGAACAGCCACACGCCGTCGAACTTGCCGTTGCCGTTGAGGTCCGTGTACGGCTCGTTGGAGTTGTACTCTTGGTCGTTGTTCTCGTCGGTGTACGTCTCGAAGCCCTGGGGCGTCCAGATCCGCTTGCCGACGCCGACCTCGAGACCGCCGGTGCCCGCGGACTCACACCCGGCGCCACCAGGGCACACCAGGTCGGGAGCCTCGAAGCCTTCGAGCCTGGCATCGACGCCCGCATCGATCGTGGCTGCGCTATCGCCGCACGCGGAGAGGACGACGTACCCAAAATAAACCAGCGCCACCCGCACCATGGCGACTCTGGTACCGCGGGCACATGGTGAAGTAAACGATGGATCTAAGCCGCGCTGACGCCGCTGCCGATCGGACATGAAACGCCGGTGCCACCGAGGCCGCAGTAGCCACCCGGGTTCTTACCCAGGTACTGCTGGTGAGCTTCTTCGGCGTAATAAAACGGCGGCGCCGTCATGATCTCGGTCGTGATCGGGTCGTGGCCGGCGGCAGTGAGGCGCTGCTGGTACACGGCCTTCGAGGCCTCGGCCGCCTGCTGCTGGTCCGCGCCGAACGCGTAGACGCCCGAGCGGTACTGGGTCCCGACGTCGTTGCCCTGCGCCATGCCCTGCGTCGGGTCATGGCTCTCCCAGAACACGGCGAGCAGCTTCTCGTAGCTGACCTGCGTGGGGTCGAAGATCACGAGAACCACCTCGTTGTGACCGGTACCACCGGAGCAGACTTCTTCGTACGACGGGTGCGGCGTCAGGCCGGCTGCGTACCCGACCGCCGTCGACCACACGCCGGGGACCTGCCAGAACTTTCGCTCGGCGCCCCAGAAGCAGCCCATGCCGAACATGGCGCGCTGCATCCCGTCGGGGACCTTCGTGATCGAATGACCGTTCACGAAGTGGGTATCGCCGACGCGGATCGGGGTCGTGCGGCCCGGCAGCGCCTCGTCGGGGCGCGGCATCCGGGACTTCTTCGAGGTGAAGAACATCCCCAGGCCTACCATGATGATAACGTTCCGCCCATGGTCGCGCTCGTCGGTATCTGCGGCAGCATGCGCAAGGCGTCGCTCAATCGGGCGCTGCTCCGCGCCGTTGGTGAGACCCTGCCCGCTGGTTCGACGCTCGAGCTGATCGAGTCCATCGATCTGCCGATCTTCAACAGCGACCTCGGCGAACCGCCTGCAGTCGTCGAGCTCAAGCGCCAGATCGGCGCCGCTGATGGCGTCGTGTTCGCGGTGCCCGAGTACAACTACAGCATTCCGGGCGGACTCAAGAACGCGCTCGACTGGGTATCGCGCCCCCCGGCGCAGTCACCGCTGCGCGGCAAGCCCGTCGGCATGGTCGGCGCGGCGAGCGGGATGTCCGGAACGATCCGTGCGCAGACGCACCTGCGGAACATCCTCGTCTATAGCGATGCGCCGTGCCTGCTCCAGCCCGAGGTGTTGATCCCGCGCGCGCAGGAGCGGTTCGACGGCGACGGCCGGCTCACCGACGCGTCCACACGCACGCTCCTCGAGAAGTTCGGCGCCCAGCTCGTGGCCTTCGTCGCTCGTCACCGCACCTGAGCAGCCCCGGATCGCGTATCCTGG
>JAYUYE010000938.1:0-3028 GCA_043752985.1 Myxococcales bacterium | reverse complement strand
GGCGCACGCGCGCGTGCATGCGCGAGACCTTCTCGTGCTCGAGGCTGATCGTCGCACCGCGCGACCGGCCGAACGTGACATCCACACCCTCGGGCAGGTCGACGACCCGCGAACCGGTGCCCTCGATATGGATCACGAGAAATGCCCTGGGCTCCGTCGCAACGGCGAGCTCGGTGACACCGGCTTGGGTCTGGGGTTCCGTGCCCATGGGGATGTACGAATCGTGCACAGTCGCCGCAGCGTGCACAGCATCGACGAGCACAAATTCGCGGCGTTGGATGGTCATCGGGGGTGGTCCCCTCGTTGCAGCACAGGGAGTGCCATGCGCCTGATCCTCTGTTGCTCGCTCGCGGTCGCTGCCTGTAGTGGTGGCAGCGGCGGTGACGGTGGCGATGACAACGCCGTTACCGACGCCTCGTCGTTCAACGACGGCAGCGCGTCCATGGATGCCCAGCCGTCGACGGGGCTGACGGTGAGCTGGACCGCACAGCCGGCGCTGCCTGGACAGTTCTCCGAGGCGACGCTCTTGGCGGTCAAGCTGAGGGTGGCGCGTCTCGAGGTCATCGGGGACACCGGTTCGACGACCGGAACCACGATGACCGACTTCGATGTCATCTGGTCAGCTACGACCACACCGTTCCCCATCAACTTCTTCGCCGCGGAGCCGGGGCTCTACTCCCGGGTCTCGCTGCAGATCGATGGCAAGGTCGTGACGCGTTCGTACGAGCTCCGCGGCACCGTGGTGATCAATGGCACCGCGGAGCCGTTCGAGATCTCGGACACTACCGCGCTCGCGGTTGATGTCAGCGGTTACAACGTGACCCTGATGGCAGGGCAGGCCGTCGAGGTGCCGATTCGCGTCGACATGGAGAAGGTGATCGAGGCGATCGACTTCGCATCACTCCCCGTCATCGCCAACGTTCGTACGATGAACCAGACGACGCCCGGCATCGCTGCGGTCCGCACCGCACTCGAGACCCTGACCTTCTTCAAGTAGCTCGCGCGGCGAGGGCTCTGTTACTGGGGCTGTTTGCTCGGCGAGATCAGCGCACCCTGATCGTCGAGGTTGGGCGCGCGAACGAGGATGAACCCTGCGCCGCCACCGGCGCCTGCGCCGCCGTCGCCCGAGAAGCCCGGCGTCTCGCCGACGAGCGTCGACATCGAGCTTCCGGCCCCACCGGTGATCGCGCCGGATCCGCCCGTCGCCGACCCACTGTCGCCGATGCTGTCTTTACCCGGCTGCGCGAGGCCGTTGCCGCCACCGCCACCACCGCCCCCGTTCGCGACGAGCTCGGCATTGCTCCCCAGCACGAGAGCCGGCGAATCGATCCCGACGAAGCCGCCGCTCCCTCCACCTCCACCACCTCCCTTGATGCCGGTCTGACCTCCGCCCTGACCTCCAGCTCCACCCGCCGTCACCTTTCCGGTGATCGAGATCGAGGTGCGCGCCGCGAGCTCGATCGCCCCGCCACCCGGACCGCCCACACCGAAGCCGGTCAGCCCCCCGGAGGCGCCAGAACACCCCGCGCGCACGAAGCTCGGTACGGCGCGCGCGAGACCGGCGCTGCCGCCGGCTGCCCCGTCTCCAACTCCTCCAGTCCCACCGGCACCGCGAAGACCGCCTCCACCGCCTCCGCCACCTGCGTCGGTCGCGGCTCCGGGTCCCGCACCATCGGGCGCGCACGTCGCGGTCAGCGAACCGGCGCCGGCCAACCCATTCCGTCTGGTGCCGGCATCGATGACGCCATTCACCGAGATCGTGGTCCACGCCCCGACGATCAGTGGCTTGCTACCGGTCACGCGAAGGACCGCACCGCTCTGCACCACGAAGGAGTCGAGTACGAGCACCACGGCCGGCCCCGATCCGGACTGCGTCGTGTCGCTGGTCCTGAACGCACCGGTCAGCGGTGTCGGTACGAACAATCCCGTATCGGTGTTGAAGATCCACGAACCCGCCGTGAGGACAACGCCAACCGGCGGCGGCGGAGCGATCGAACACGCGTCGAAGTGGAGCGCCCACGAACACGGCGCGTCGGCTCCCGTCGTGGAATCGTTCCTCGTTCCGTCACGCGTGGACGCGTCGATCGCCGCATCGTCTCCTGGTGAAGATGCCGAGATCTGAAACGAGCAGCCAGCAAGGAGCGTGGACGCCAGGCAACATCGAAGCACCATGGCAAACCAGGCTATCGCAACCGCATCGCCTGGCCGCTGTACATTTTTTGCGCAGCGCCGAACGTGGTGCTCGCGACATCGCCGTCGCGCAGTGACCGCGGACTGTACGAAAGCTGCACAGCGTTCTCACGCGCGGCGCAGATCACCGCCAGATCATGCCCCGGCACGGTGCTCGCATCACCAAATCACGATGAAATACCTCATGTTGTCTGTAGTCTACGCGACGACACTAGGCGCTTGTGGCGGTACCGATAGCGACCTCGAGCCCGGGGCCGGCAACGACGCGGGCAGTGGCTCGACGACGCTGGCGATCGACGGAGACATCCAGGCGAAGCCCCGCCTCGTCAACGCACGCACGAGCGGCGACTTCGACACCGAGCTGTCGGTCCGCGTCGTATTGAACCTGCAGCCGGTCACCACCGGCACGGTGACGGTGACGAGCTCGAGCGGTTCTGTGCCGCTCGTGTACCGCGCAGACAAGAATCGCTGGGAAGCGATCGCAGCCGGATACGACGAGGTCTACGTGGTCGATGTCGAGAGCGGCGCGAACTTCATCGAAGGTGTTCGGGTCGATGGTCCAGACATCCACGTGTTCAGCGAGCCGGCCGTGGGGGCGAGTGTGGATTCGACGCTGCCTCTGAAGGTCACGTGGGCGTCCGAAGAAGAAGCCGCCTCCGCATCGATCGATGCAGAAGAGATCGGTACGGTCGCGATCGCAGACACCGGGCTCTACATGCTCTCAGGCGGCGCGCTGAAAGCTGAACAGGACAAGGCACGAGAGAACACGCTCGAGCTTGTCCGGGTGAACCGTGTCACTCCGGCGGGTGCCATCGGAGGCTCCCAGGTGTCGGTCTCC
>JAYUYE010000937.1:0-7529 GCA_043752985.1 Myxococcales bacterium | reverse complement strand
CGATCGGCTCGCCGCGCAGGCGCTCCGGTGCGATATAGCGCAGGCTGCCAACGACCGTGCCCTGCGCGGTGAGCTTCGCGCTGCCCTCGAAGGTGGCGAACCCGAAATCGATCAGCACGACGCGCTCGATCGGACCGGGCGACGGCTCGAGCATGATGTTTGCGGGCTTTAGATCGCGGTGGAGGATGCCCGCTCCATGGACCGCCGATAGACCCTGGAGCGCCTGCCACGCGTAACTCGCGGCGCGCTTGGCGGCCACGCGACCCTCCTGCTTCATTACCCCGCGCAGGCTCTTGCCGCGCAACAGCTCGACGACGAGGTAGGGCTCGTTCTTCTCGGTGACCCCGGTGGCCAGCAGGGCGGCGACGTTGCGGTGGCGGAGCCGCGCCTGGACTTCGCCCTCCCGCTGGAACCGCTGCATGACCGCCGAGTCACTGATCAGCGCCGAGCGCAGCACCTTGACCGCGACGTTGGCGGACGTCTGCAGGTCGATCGCGCGGTAGACCTCGGCCATCGCGCCCTTGCCGATCAGGGCATCGATCCGGAACCTTCCGCCGATCACTTGGCCGGTTCGATCCACCCGATCTGCGGACATCGCGCCACCTTATCACTTCGCATCTGCTATTAAGGGGCCGTGCCGCGCCACCTGGTGAGCATCGCCGACCTCGACGCCACCGAGATCCTGGCGATCCTGGACCACGGTGATCGCTACTGGCCCTCGGTCTCGTCGGCCGACGGCGAGGCCATCCCGAAGCTGACGTCGCTGCGCGGGCGCACCGTCATCAACCTGTTCTACGAGAACTCGACCCGGACCCGGACCTCGTTCGAGATCGCGGCAAAGCGGCTGTCCGCCGATGCGATCAACATCTCGGGCTCCGCGTCGTCAGCGGCCAAGGGCGAGACGCTGATCGACACCGCGCGAAACCTCCAGTCGATGCGGCCCGACGCGATCGTCGTGCGCCATGCATACGGCGGCGCCGCTGCTGTGATCGCGAAGAGCGTGCCGTGCGCGGTGATCAACGCCGGTGATGGTCAGCACGAGCACCCGACGCAGGCCCTGCTCGATGCGGCGACGATTCGCCGGCACAAGGGCACCATCGAGGGCCTCGAGGTCGTGATCGTCGGTGACCTCGCACACTCGCGCGTCGCTCGCTCGAACATCCTGTGCCTCGCGAAGCTCGGCGCCCGGATCCGGGTCTGTGCGCCGTACACGCTGCTTCCGCGCGGCATCGAAGAGATCGGCGGCGAGCTGACCCGCAACTGCGTGCGCGTGGTGACACGCCTCGAGGATGGCCTCGAGAATGCAGATGTCGTGATGATGCTGCGCGTACAGAGCGAGCGGTTCGAGGGGGAAGCGTGCCGGTTCCCGAACACGCGTGAGCTGTCGCGCACGTTCGGGCTCTCCGAACGGACCCTCGCGTACGCGAAGAAGGATGCGATCGTGATGCATCCAGGCCCGATGAATCGCGGCGTCGAGATCTCCCCGCAGGTCGCTGACGGTCCGCGTGCGGTGATTCTCCAGCAGGTGTCGTGGGGCGTCGCGATCCGCATGGCGGTTCTCGAGCGCGCGATCCTCGGAACCTCGTCTGCCTCATGACGAAGTCCGCGCTGCACATCGACGGCATCGCCAAGGCGTTCGGCAATCACATCGCAGTCGACGGGGTCTCGTTCGAGGTCCAGCGCGGCGTGGTCTACGGCATCCTCGGCCCGAACGGCGCCGGCAAGTCGACGATCCTGCGGATGATCAACGACATCATCGCGCCCGATCGCGGGTCGATCCGGATCCTCGGCGAGCTGCCGCCTGGCCCTGCTGCGGCTGCAAAGATCGGCTACCTCCCCGAGGAGCGCGGCCTCTATCCGAAGATGAAGGTCGGCGAGATCGTCGAGTTCATGGGCGAGTTGCGGGGCATGTCCCGCGCGGAGTCGCGCAAGCGCGGTGGTGCGTGGCTCGAGCGGCTCGGCCTCGGCAAGTGGACCAAGAACAAGGTCCAGGACCTGTCGAAGGGCATGCAGCAGAAGGTGCAGTTCGCGACCGCGCTCCTTCACGACCCCGAGCTCGTGGTTCTCGACGAGCCGTGGAGTGGGCTCGATCCGATCAATGCGGAGGTTCTGCGTGAGGTCGTCGCGGAGATCCGCGCAAGCGGGCGGACCGTGCTGTTCTCGACGCACCAGATGGAGCAGGCCGAGAAGATCGTGGATGCGGTGTGCATCATCGCGCGCGGCAAGATGGTTCTCGAGGGCAAGCTGCGCGAGCTCAAGAAGACGATCTGGGGCGGTCGCGGGCACCAGGCGTGGATCGCGCTCGGATTCGCTGACGATGTCTCGCGCGACAAAGCGCATGCACTTCTTCACGACAGGGCACTGGTCGCGGCGCAGCGGCCACCGCACTCGAGCGAGGTCACCGACTGCGAGGTCCAGACTGCCGAGGGCGTCGAGCCGCAGCAGCTACTCGCGATGCTGATCGCCGCGGGCGTCGGTCTGCGACACTTCGAGATCATGGTGCCCACGCTGCACCAGATCTTCGTCGAGTCGGTCGGACCTGAAGCGGCCGTGGCCGAGCGCACCGAAGGCGAGGCCGCGTGAACGCCGTGCGCTCGACGCTGGTGATCGCGCGGCGCGAGCTGTACGAGCGGATCAAGTCGAAGTGGTTCGTCGTGATGACGCTGCTCGGCCCGATCTTCATGGTCGCGCTCGTCGTGATCCCTGCCGTGATCTCGGTGCGCGGCACATCCGGCGCGCGCGTCGAGATCATCGACAAGAGCGGGCAGATCGGCGAGCCGCTCGCGGCCAAGCTGCGCGCAAGGGACTGGATCGTCACGGTCGTCCCGCCGAGCACGTCGGATCAGACCGAGCTCGACCGGATCCGCGACGACAAGATCAACGGCTTCCTCGTGATCCCCGAGAACGGGCTGCAGCAGAGTCAGTTCATCTATCGCGGCGACAACGCGAGCAGCCAGAACGTTGGCTTGATCCTCCAGACCGAGACTGCCGAGGTCGTGTTCGAGCGCCGCGCCGCCGTACAGAAGCTCACGCCCGAGCAGGCCAAGGCGATGCTCGCCAAGGTCACCGTCTATCCGGTGCACTCCACGGGCGACGCCACCGGGAGCTCGGGGCTCGGTGCGTTCTTCATCGCGTACATCCTCGCGTTCGTCCTCTACATGGTGATCACGCTGTACGGCGTTGCGGTGATGCGCTCCGTCGTTCAGGAGAAGACATCGCGCGTCATGGAGTTTCTCGTCGCAGCGGTCAAGCCCGGTGCGCTGATGGCCGGCAAGATCCTCGGGGTCGGCGGCGCGGCGCTGATCCAGCTCACGGTATGGCTCGGCATCGGTGCGCTCGCGCTCGCCTATCGCGACGAGCTGCTCGCACTGTTTGGCATTCACGGCGGAGGCGGCGCGCTGCCTCCGCTCGAGCTCGCCGAGATCTCGGTCGTCCTCATCTACTTTATCCTCGGCTACTTTTTCTACTCGGCCATGTATGCCGCGGTAGGTGCGATGGTGTCGTCGGAGCAGGACACCCAGCAGGTGCAGATGCCGGTGACCATGCTGCTCGTCATCGGCGTGATGTGTCTGCAGGTGATCTCGAACGACCCGCGCGGCTCGACGTCGGCGGCGATGACCATGATCCCATTGTGGTCTCCGATGCTGATGCCCATGCGCTACGTGCTCGGCGGGGCCACGCTCGGCGAGGTCGCCATCTCGCTGGGCATCCTCCTGGTGTCGACAGTGCTGGTCGTCCGTGCAGCTGCCAAGATCTATCGAATCGGCGTGCTGATGTATGGCAAGCGCCCGTCGGTCAGAGAGCTGATCCGCTGGCTACGCTATTGAAGTGGCAGGGCATTGTGATTCGGGCGAGAACGCCCGTACAATTTACAGAATGCGTCGCCGGTGGGGACTCGCGTCTTTCCTCTCGTTGATGGTCGCTGCTCCGGTTGCCTCTGCACAGTCTGCAGACGTGACCGCAAGCGCGGCTCCAGCGGATGTTGATCCTGCGCCGTCGCAGGTGATCGGGTACGGAGCACTTCCGGGCGGTCTGCATGCGCCGAGCGCGCAGACCTTGCCGAAGGGCTCCGTGGAGGTCGCCACGCTGGGCGGCTTCGGCTGGCGCAAGGGCCTGCTCGGGGCGGATCACCGGTTCGGCCGCGGGATCGGCAACCTCGCGATCGCGTTCGCACCGCACGAAGCGATCACGATCGGGCTCTCGCTCGACGGTCGCTACGACAAGCACTTCGGCAACGCCGCCATGTGCATCGACGACTGCAACGGCTACGTCGGCGATCCGCGCATCCTGGTGCGCGCCGCCAAGGCGTCGGGGAACCTCCGGTTCGGTGGTCAGCTCGGAGTCTGGATCCCGGGCAAGGACGCCCCGTCCGTCGCGGGCTCCGCGATCTCCTTCGATGCGCGTGGCCTCGTGTCGCTCAAGGCCGGCCCGGGCCTCCTCTCGATCAGCGCGGGCTTCCGGCTCGACAACAGCTCGAAGTCCGTCGAGAAGCCCGCGAGCCTGTCGATTCACGACCGCGTGTCACTCGGCGTCTCGGAGTTTCATGCCGTCGTTGGCGGCGTCCACCTCGGGATCCCGATCGGGACCAAGGCGTTCGTCGGTGTCGAGAGCAGCGTCGACTTCTTCATCGGTGACGGCGCGACGCCGCTCGGCGCGAGCGCACCACACAAGGCACCGGGGCCGCTGATCCGGTTCGGCGCAAGCGCTGGCTTCCACGTCACGCCGCAGTACACGGTCATGGCATTCGTCGAGGGCGCGAAGGTCCCCGGCATCCTTCTCGCCGAGGCAATGGCTGGCGATATCCGCCTCGTTCCGTACGAGCCGGCAATCACCGGTGGCATCGGCTTCCAGGCGCGGTTCGGCGGTCCGTCAGGACCCGCGGGCATGATCGTGAAGAACGTCGAGCCGGTCTCGTTCGACCTGTTCGCGAGCGCGAACGGCGAGGTCGTCGACGAGGCGGGCAAGCCGATCGTCGGCGCCAAGGTCAACGTCAAGCTCAAGAACAACACGGGCACCGCGGTCACCGACGACAAGGGTGCGTGGCGCGTCGACAAGCTGCCGATCGGCAAGAAGCTGAACGACGTCGACACGATCGACGATGCGGCCGGTGAAGTCACCGTCGAGGTCGATGGCAAGAAGTCCGCGAAGTCGACCCTCACCCTGAAGCCGGGCGACAACGCGGTCGAGCGAATCGCGCTCGATCCCGTCCTGCCGCCGGGTCAGCTCCGCGCGGTCGTTCGCTCCGTCGTCACTGGCAAGCCCTTGGCGGGCGCGACCGTGACGATCGAGCCGGGCGCGATCAAGGCCACGTCGAGTGCCGATGGCACCTTCACGGTGGATCTCGCTCCGGGTCAGTACAAGATCACGGTGAGCTCGCCGGGTCTTGCCGAGCAGCAGCTGGACGTGACGATCGATCCCAACGGTGTTGCAATCAAGAACATTGAGCTCCACCGCTAGCACCGTGCGCGGCGCGGTGTTGCTGGCGTTCTGCACGCTCCTCGTGATCGGGGGGGCGTGCGGCGGCAACAAGTCGTCCGCGATCGCAGAGTTGAAGAAGGCCGAAGGTCCCGTCGAGAAGCAGGCGGCCGAGGCCACGTGGTCCGCCGCGAGCGTCGGCACGAAGTTCTACATCGGCGACGCCGCGCGGACGGCCGATGGCAGCGCGCTGCTCGAGGTCGCCGGTGGCGCGCAGATCGCGATGCAGCCGCACACCGTCCTGCGATTCGGTGGCAAGCAAGGCAACAGCAAGATCGCCGTCGATCTCGGCGCGATCGACCTCAGTGGTACCGGCAGCTACGGCCTCGACGTCGGCGATGTGCGGCTGTCCAAAGGCACGTTGCGGATCACCGCGAAAGGTAAGGGACAGAGCTCCGTGGTGCTGACGATCGGTGATGCCCAGGTCTCCGACATCAACGGCAATACGATCGAGCTCGTCGTCGGTCAGGTCGTCGATCTATCGATGGACGTCGAGGTCAAGTCGATCGACGCCGGTATCATCGACGCACCAATCGACGCGGTGATCGATGCACCGGAGGCTGTCGCGAGCGCGACCGAGGCCTCGGTGACCGTCACCGGCAAGAAGGCCGAGATCCAGCTCGCGGGCGAGAAGGACTGGAAGCCGCTCGCGGCCGGAGCCGGCGTGCTTCCCAAGGGCGCGAAGCTCCGGCTCGGCGCAGCCACGTCCGCAAAGGTCACGTCAGGCGGCACCACGCTCGACATGGCAGGTGGCTCGCGGATGACGCTCAACAATGACATGTCGATGCTGTTCGAGGCCGGCACGGGACAAGCGTCGAGCGCTGTTGGTGCGCTCGGCAGGGTCTCGATCCCGGGCGGTGCGATCACGACGAAGGGCGGCACCGACACCGGAGGCGAGACCAAGCTCGACATCAGCCCGCGCGATACGCGAGTCAGCGTCCACCGCGGGACCGCGAAGCTCACCGGCGCGAATGGCGGCGAGCTCGACTTGAACCGCGGCGAGACCGCGACGCTCGCCAAGAACGGCACGATCCGCGTCGTCGAGGCGATCCCGACCTACTTCGACTTCCGGCTCATGGCCGGTGAGACCGTCACGATTCACGATCCCAAGGGCAACACGGCGGTGAAGTTCTCGTTCGGCGGCAAGTGCTCCGGCGGCGGCGGCTTCATCGAGATGGACAAGGACAGCCGCTATCGCACCGCGAAGGTCAGCTCCGGCAAGGACGACGCGAACCTCATGGTGGGCGCCGGCGGCTGGGCGTATCGCCTGCGCTGCTCGTCGGGCGGTGGCGACAGCGCGCCGGTCGCATCGGGACGGCTCGTCGTGTCGCGCGACTCCGGCAACCGCGCCCTGCCGAAGCAGGAAGCCACCAACGAGATCGATACCGACGGCCGCAACTACCGCATCTCGTACCAGAGCGTGATTCCCACGATCGCCGTCCGCATCAAGGGAGAGGGCGGGCCGTTCACGTTGCACGTCGCGACCGGCGGCAAGGAAGAGCAGTTCAAGGGCCCCGGCCCGAAGATCAAGGTCCCGAGCGCCAAGCTCAAGGAAGGTACGTACACGTACTGGATCGATCGCAACGGCGTGAAGGATCCCAAGGTCTCGACGCTGACGATCGACTTCGACAACACCGCACCGCAGGTCTACATCTCGTCGCCGGTCAACGGTCGTGCCTGGGAAGGCGAGATCGATGTTCGCGGTGCCGTGTTGCCCGGATGGACCGCAGCGGTCGAAGCAGTCACGATCCCGATCGATAGTCAGCGCCGGTTCCAGGCGAAGGTCGGTCAGCCGCCGGGCAAGGCGCTCGCGATCAAGCTCTCGCATCCGCAGCGCGGCGTGCACTACTACCTGCGTCGCGGCAAGTGACCTTCCCCGCTCGCGCCCGCTGCCGCGGTCTTCTCGTCGTGCGTCCACGCACGGCGCAGGCAGAACCGCTCACCGCCGCGTGCGTTTCCAGCTGAGTGCGGGTACGCCACTCTGGCCCTGACGGTGCATCCGTCCTTCCCACCATGCGCTGGCTCATCTCGAGTGTCGTGATCCTTGCGGGCTG
>JAYUYE010000936.1:0-7532 GCA_043752985.1 Myxococcales bacterium | reverse complement strand
GTGTCGTGGAGCAGCGCGGGGGCCCGCGGGTCGTCGCGGCCGCGGGAATCGACCACCCGTCGCTGCGCGGCGCGGTCGCAGCGCTAGCTGGCCGGGGCTGGGAGGTGCGCGGCATGCCGGTGACCGCGGACGGCGCGCTCGAGATCGTCGCGCTGACCGGAGTCGGGCTTGTCTGTGTGAGCGCGGTCAATCACGAGCTCGGCACGGTCGCCGACCTGGGAGCGGTCGCGGCGAGTGCGCGCGCCGCGGGTGCGCTCGTCCACGTCGACGCGGTGCAAGCCGCCGGCAAGTTGCCGCTCGGTGCCATCGACGCGGATGCGATCGCGACCTCGGCCCACAAGCTCGGCGGACCCCAGGGCGTCGGCGTCCTCGCGCTCGCGCTCGACGAGGGCCTACCGATCATCGATGGCGGCCACCAGGAGCGCGGCCGCCGCGCGGGAACGGAGAACGTGATCGGTATCGTCGGGTTCGGTGCCGCGGCGGCGGTCGTCGACTGCGCAACCTGGGGCGCGGTCGTGGCGCTCGGCACGCGCCTCGAGGCCGGGCTCCTGGCGATCGACGGCGCGCGGATTCATGGAGCTGGCGCGCCGCGCGTTGGCGGGACGATCAACGCGGGGTTCGCAGGCACCCTGGGCGAATCGATCGTCGTTGCGCTCGACCTCGCCGGGGTCTCCGTGTCGACCGGTGCAGCGTGCACGTCGGGATCGATCCAGCCCTCGCCGGTTCTGCTCGCCATCGGGATGCCATCGGATCGAGCGAGAGAAGCGGTTCGGTTCAGCCTGGGGCGGGCCACCACGGCTGCCGAGATCGACGACGTCCTCGCCTTGCTCCCGGCGATCGTGAGACGTGCCCGTGCACATCGAAAATAAGGAACTCTCACGAAAGGTCACAGCGAGCACGATCGAGATGCAGCGCACGGATCTGGATCTGGATGGGCGCGAGGTCTCGGTCCGCAGCGCGCCCGGCGCCGGCGCAACGTTTTGGTTCGGGCTCCCCTCGAGCGACGGCCAAGCCGTGCCGACCGGCGAGCCCCCGCAGCTCGCCGTCGCCGGCCAGTAACCCGGCGATCCGTCAAGGCATTTCGGCTCGCGCCGGGTGCCGGGGCGCGCCTTGACGCCCTCCGTGGCAGCGGGGTATCCCCTGGGCATGCGTGACGTAGTCATCGTCGGTGCCGCGCGCACCCCCATCGGAAGCTTTCTCGGTTCGCTCGCGTCGGTCTCCGCGCCCAAGCTCGGAGCTACCGCGATCAAGGCTGCGCTCGAGCGCGCGGGCGTGCCGGCAGCCGACGTCGGCCTCGTGCACATGGGCATGGTGCTGCCCGCCGCTGTCGGGCAAGCGCCGGCGCGCCAGGCTGCACTCGCCGCGGGACTTCCGCACTCGGTACCGTGCGTCACCGTCAACAAGGTCTGCGGCTCGGGCCTCGAGGCCGTGATCGGCGCCGCGCGCGCGATCGCCGCTGGTGAGATCGAGATTGCCGTCGCGGGTGGCATGGAGTCGATGTCGAACGCGCCGCACGCGATCAAGAACACGCGCACGGGCACGAAGATGGGCGCACTCGAGACCGTCGACACGATGGTCCACGACGGACTCTGGGATCCGTACAACAACCAGCACATGGGGAACTGCGCCGAGCTGTGCGCGAAGGAGAAAGGGATCCCGCGCAGCGTGCAGGACGAGCACGCCGCGGAGAGCTACCGCCGCGCGCTCGAAGCGCAGAAGCAGGGCGTGTTCAAGGCGGAGATTGTCGCGGTGACGATCGCCGACCCAAAACAGAAGGGGGGCGACATCGTCGTCGAGGACGACGAGGAGCCGGGGAAGGGCAACATCGCGAAGCTCGGCGCACTTCGCCCCGCCTTCCAGAAGGACGGCACGGTCACTGCCGGTAACGCGTCGTCGCTCAACGATGGCGCCGCCGCCGTGGTTCTGATGTCCGCCGACGAAGCAAAGAAGCGCGGGCTCAAGGTTCTCGCGAAGCTCGTCGCGAGCGGCTACCACGCGCAGGCGCCCGAGTGGTTCACCACCGCTCCGACGCCCGCGATCAACAACGCGCTGAAGAAGGCGGGTTGGGACGCGAAGCAGGTCGACCTCTGGGAGATCAACGAGGCGTTCAGCGTCGTCTCGATCGTGAACAACCAGGCGCTCGGGCTCGACGCGGCGAAGGTGAACATCTCCGGCGGCGCGGTCGCGCTCGGTCACCCGATCGGCGCCTCGGGCGCGCGCGTCCTCGTGACGCTCGTCCATGCGATGGCAGCGAAGGACGCGAAGCGTGGCGGCGCGTCGCTGTGCATCGGCGGCGGTGAGGGCATCGCGCTCCTTGTGGAACGGCCGTAGCCGATGGACGTCCAGCGAATCGGGGTTCTCGGTGCCGGGCAGATGGGGCAGGGCATCGCGCAGGTCGCGGCCCAGTCCGGGCTCGACGTGATCATCGTCGATGCCGCGCCTGACTTCGCGCAGATGGGCATCGGCAAGATCAAGAAGATGCTCGATCGGCTGGTCGAGAAAGGGAAGCTGGAGGCGAGCGCGCGCGACGCCACGCTCGGCCACCTCCGCGCTGGAGGCCAGCATCGCGACCTCAACGAGTGCGATGTCGTGATCGAAGCGGCTCCCGAGAAGGAGGAGCTCAAGCTCTCGATCTTCAAGAGCCTCGGCGAGGTGTGCAAGGACGATGCGATCCTCGCCTCGAACACGTCGTCGATCTCGATCACCAAGATCGCGGCGGCATCCGGCCGCCCGGATCGCGTGATCGGGATGCACTTCATGAATCCCGTCCCGGTGATGAAGCTCGTCGAGATCGTCCGCGGGCTACCGACGAGCCAGGCCACCGTCGATACGGTGATGGACCTCGCGAAGCGGTTCGGCAAGACCACGATCGGCGCGCGCGACATCCCGGGCTTCATCGTCAACCGGATGCTGATCCCGCTGCTCAACGAGGCCTGCTACGGGCTTTACGAGGGACTCGGCACCGCGGCCGACATCGACACCGGCGTGCGGCTCGGTCTCAACCATCCGATGGGGCCGCTCGAGCTGTCGGATCTGATCGGCCTCGATACGTGCCTCGCGATCGCCGAGGTGCTGCACCGCGAGCTCGGTGACGACAAGTACCGGCCGTGCCCGCTGCTCCGCCAGTACGTCGCTGCGGGCTGGCTCGGTAAGAAGGTCGGTCGCGGATTCTACGAGTACGACCCGCAGGGTCAGAAGAAGAGTTCTACATGAGCTACGACAGCTTCGAGACCGTGAAAGTTGCCGTCGAGGGGCCGATCGCGGTCGTGACCATCACTCGCGACAAGGCACTCAACGCATTGTCGAGCACCGTGATCTCCGAGCTGACGAACATCGTCGGCGAGCTCGAGATCTCGACCGACGTCCTCGCCGTGATCCTGACCGGCGCCGGCGACAAGGCGTTCGTCGCCGGCGCAGACATCGCGGAGATGGTCGACATGACGCCGGTCCAGGCCCGCGCCTTCGCCGAGATGGGCGGCGCACTCGGCAATGCGATCGAGAGCAGCGACAAACCGTGGATCGCGGCGGTCAACGGCTTCGCGTTCGGTGGGGGCTGCGAGCTCGCACTCGCGTGCGACTTCATCCACGCATCGGAGCAGGCGAGCTTCGGGCAGCCCGAGGTCAAGCTCGGCGTGATTCCCGGCTTCGGCGGCACGCAGCGGCTCGCGCGGCGCGTGGGTGTCGCGAAGTGCAAGGAGCTGTGCATGACCGGCGACACGATCAAGGCGGTCGAGGCGCTGCGGATCGGGCTCGTCGATGCGGTCTGGCCGCACGCGGATCTCCACGCGCGCGTGCGCGAGCTCGCCGGCCGGATCGCGGCGAACGGACCGCTCGCCGTCGCCGAGGTCAAGCGCCTCGTTCACCAGGGCCAGTCCACGTCGCTCGAGACCGCGCTCGCCCTCGAGCAGCGCAGCTTCGGCCTGTTGTTCGGGACCGCCGATCAGCGCGAGGGCATGTCCGCATTCCTCGCCAAGCCGCGCCGCTCGGCGCAGTTCAAGGGACAGTAGTCGTGAACTTCACCCCGACCGAAGACCAGCTCGCTGCCCAGTCCACCGCACGCGAGTTCGCGACGAACGAGGTCCTCCCGAAGGCCGCCGAGATCGATCGCGAGCACCGCCACCCGGCCGAGCTCGTGAAGCGGATGGCCGAGCTCGGGTTCCTCGGCATCGCGATCCCCGAGCAGTACGGCGGCTCCGGCCTCGATCACATTTCGTACGTCCTCGCGATGGAAGAGATCTCCCGCGCGTGTGCGTCGACGGGCGTGATCATGAGCGTCAACAACTCTCTTGTCTGTGATCCGATCTACCGGTTCGGCACCGATGGGCAGAAGCAGGAGTGGTTGACGCCGCTCGCGTCCGGCAAGCTCCTCGGCTGCTTCGCGCTGTCCGAGCCCGAGGCCGGCTCCGATGCGTCCGCGCAGAAGACGACCGCGGTGAAGGACGGCGAGTCCTGGGTGATCAACGGCACGAAGAACTGGATCACCAACGCTCCTGTCGCCGACGTCTGCGTGCTGTTCACGATGAACAACAAGGACGCGGGCCACAAGGGCATCACGGCATTCATCCTGCCGATGAAGACCAAGGGCGTCCACATCGGCCAGCCCGACAACAAGCTCGGAATCCGCGGCAGCAAGTCGTCGCAGATCTTCCTCGACGACGTTCGGCTGTCGAACGACCTCCTCCTCGGCGAGGTCGGCGGTGGCTTCAAGGTCGCGATGTCCACGCTCGACGGGGGCCGGATCGGGATCGCCGCGCAGGCAGTCGGCATCGCGCGCGCTGCGCTCGATGATTCGCTCGCGTACGCGCAGCAGCGCCGCACGTTCGGCAAGCCGATCGCGCAGCACCAGGCGATCCAGTTCAAGCTCGCGGACATGGCGACCGAGATCGATGCGGCGCGCCTGCTCACGCTGCGCGCGGCGTATCTCAAGGACTCGAAGCAGCCGTACGGCAAGGAAGCTGCGATGGCGAAGCTGTTCGCGTCGGACATCGCGAACAAGGCGGCGCGCGAGGCGATCCAGATCTTCGGCGGCAACGGCTACGTGACGGAGTACCCGGTCGAGCGCCACTTCCGTGACGCGAAGATCACCGAGATCTATGAAGGCACGAGCGAGATCCAGCGGTTGGTGATCGCCGGTTACCTGGCGAAAGGTGGATGAGATGGTGAAGCAACTCGTGTTCGCAGCAGTGATCCTGGCAGGGTGCGGCGGAGGCAAGAAGGCGTCGACGACGACGACCGACACCTCGGGTGATAGCGAGCAGGCCGCATCGGATCAGCAGCAGGACGTTGCCGAGGCCAACATGGTCCCGCCGGAGAAGATGGAAGAGATCGTGCGGATGCTTGATCGCAAGGAGCGGATCATGGCGCGCTGTCTCGCCGACGCCGTTGATGCCAAGGAGCTCCCGAAGAACTCGCGCGGCAAGATCACGCTCGAGATCGTGATCTCACCGTCCGGATCTCCGGATCAAATCAAGGTGATCGCGTCGTCGCTCGAGTCCGAGAAGCTGAGCTCGTGCGTGATAGGTCACGTCAAGACGATCCAGTTCCCGACGCTGCCGAAGGCGTATCCGACCTCGCACACGTACCGGTTCGAGGCCAACTGATGAGGACGCCGCTGGTGCTCGTGCTTGTCATGGCGTGCGGTGGTAGCTCCGCTCCGGCGGCGAAACCCGAGACCGAGATCTCGGCGACGCCGACCACCCGGGTTCCGGTCGAGGACGACGAGCAGGAGGACGGCGTCCAGATCATCAACGCCCGGGGCCGGATGGATCCGAAGGTCGTCGAGGCGGGGATTGCGCCGCACACCCAGGCGCTGACCGAGTGCTACACGACGCAGCTCAAGAAGCGGCGCTGGCTCGGCGGCCATGTCGTCCTGCACTGGGACATCAGCAAGGACGGCACGGTCACCGCGGCCCGGCTCACCGAGAGCAACCTCGGCGCGTGGCCGATCGAGAAGTGTCTGCTGGACGTCGCGCGGCTTGCGGTGTTCGGGCCGCCGATCAACGGCGATGCCGACTTTCAGATCCCGCTCGACTTCACCGCGAAAGGCCGCTTGATCTCGTGGGACCAGGATCAGGCGCTGCGCGCGGTGGGTGGCCAGCTGGTCAAGCTCGACGCGTGCGCGACAAAGAAGGTCCCGGCGCCGTCCGACGTCACCGTGACCGTGTACGTGGGTCCCGGCGGCAAGGCGCAGTCGGTCGGCTTCGCGAGCACGGCCGTGATCGACGACGCATGGGCCGAATGCGCGGCAAAGGCTGCGCTCGCGTTGCGGCTTCCGGATCCCAAGGGCCAGATCGCCAAGCTCGCCGTGAAGTACCGCGCGGAGTAGTCATGGATTTCACCCTCACCGAGGAGCAGCTGCTGGTGCAGCGCACCGCCCGCGATGCGGCGGAGCGGATCCTGCTGCCTCGTGCGGCAGCGCGTGATGAGTCGAGCGAGTTCCCGCTCGCCGAGTTGCGCGAGCTCGCAGCCCTCGGTCTTCTCGGCATTGCGGTGCCCGAGGCGCTCGGCGGCGCGGACGCCGGCACCGTCGCGTACTCCCTCGCACTTCAAGAGCTCGCGTGGGGCGATGGCTCGGTCGCGGTCATCGTGTCTGTCACCAACATGGTCGCGGAGCTGATCGCGAAGTTCGGCTCGCCCGCGCTCGCAGAAGCCTGGGTGCCGCGGCTCGTCGGCGGCGAGCTCGTTGCCGGCGCGTTCGCGCTGAGCGAGCCCCAGGCCGGAAGCGATTCGGCCGCGATGCGGACCACCGCCACGAAGGTCTCCGGCGGCTGGCGGCTCGACGGCTCCAAGCAGTGGATCACGAGCGGCGATCACGCCGGCGTGATGGTCGCGTGGGCGAAGACCGACCAGTCGGCGGGTCACAAGGGCATCTCCGCGTTCGTCGTGCCGGGCGACGTCAAGGGTCTCACCGTGGCGCGGCTCGAGGACAAGATGGGTCTCCACGGCTCGTCGACCGCTCAGCTCGTGTTCGACGGCGTCGAGGTTCCCGACGACGCGCTGCTCGGCGCACCGGGAGGCGGCTTCGCACTCGCGATGGTCGCGCTCGATGGCGGCCGGATCGGTATCGCCTCGCAGGCGATCGGAATCGCGCGCATGGCGCTCGAGGCGGCGATTCGCTACGCGGGCGAGCGCCACACGATGGGGCAGGCGATCATCAAGCACCAAGGCATCGGCGCGATGCTCGCGGACGCCGCGACCTGGCTCGACGCCGCGAACCTGATGACCTTACGTGCGGCGTACCTCAAGCAAGCCGGCCAGCCGTACACGCAGCAGGCGGCGATGGCGAAGCTGTTCGCGACCGAGCGCGCCTGGGAAATCTGCGACATCGCCCTTCAGGTACACGGCGGTTACGGCTACGTCCGCGACTTCCCCGTCGAGCGGGCCCTGCGCGACGTCCGCGCGGCGCGGATCTACGAAGGCACCAGTGAGATCCAGCGCATCGTCATCGCGCGCGGCTTGCTACGTACGGGCGGCTGAGGCTACACCCAGGTCATGACCGACCCTGCGCGCAAGCTCCGGATCCTCGTCGCCAA
>JAYUYE010000935.1:0-3032 GCA_043752985.1 Myxococcales bacterium | reverse complement strand
CTCCGGCGGTCGTCAAAGATCCAAAGCTCGCAAAGAAGCTCGCGGCCGCGGCGCTGCAGCTCGCGCAAAAGGGCGACTCTTCGGCGAAGCGCAGCAAGCCCGCTGAAGCGAAGGCGTTCTACGATCAGGCTGCGGCCGCCTATCTCAAGGCGATCGAGACCGGCGACGATCCGAATCTGTACTTCGATCTCGCGATCGTCGAAGAGAAGCGCGGGAAGATCGATCTCGCGGTGCTGCACCTGCGCACCGTGACGGGCGCCAAGGCGGGCGTGAAGCCCGACATCCTCAAGAAGGCGCAGGCGAAGTACGACGACCTCTCGATGCAGGTCGGTCTCGTCACGTTGCAGATCGATCAGGACGGCACGACGGTGTCGGTCGCAGGAACCTCGCTCGGCAAGTCGCCGTTCAGCGTGCCCCTCGTGTTCATGCCCGGCTCGTACACGCTGTCGTTCCAGTCCGACGGCTATCAACCCAAGGACGTCGACATCAAGGTCGAGGCTGGCTCCGAGGCCGAGCGCAAGATCTCGCTCGAGCCGATCAAGATCGTGGTCGCACCGCCGCGGGAGCCGGGCAGCGCCGAGGAGACGACCGAGACGGTGACGGTTGCGGGTCCGCCATCGAAGCTCCCGCTGTACATCGGTGGCGGCGTCACGGCCGTCGCGCTTGGTGCGTTCATCGTCAGCGGCATCCTCGCGGTGGGCGAGCACGGAACGTTCGTCGCCGACGGCTCGACCCGCACCGAGCGCCTGGACGCCCGCGCGAGCGGCGAGAACTACGCCCTGTTCAGCGACATCATGCTCGGCACGACCCTGGTTGCCGCCGGATTCACGACCTACTGGTACCTGTTCAAGTATCGGAAGGGTAACGCGAAGCCGGCAGACAGCTCGCCAAACAGCCCGCTTGCCCCAACGATGTCCAAGGTCGACATCGTGCCGTGGGTCCAACCTTCCGCCAGTGGCCTCTCGGTCGCAGGCTCGTTCTAAGGAGAACCGATGGCCAACCCGTATCCACCGAACCAGGGCATGCCCGGCATGCAGCCGATGCAACAGCCGATGCAACAGCAGATGCCGCAGATGCAGCCTCAGCAGATGCAGCAGCCGCCGCGCGGTCCCAACGTCGCCAAGAGCGGCACCTCGCGCGCGGTGCCCGTCGTGATCTCTGCCGGCCTCGCGGTCGGTGTGTTCTGCGGCCTCCTGTTCGGTGTCGGGATCCCCGAGGACGCGAACGCCGGGCCCTCGACCGGCAACAACGCGAAGCCGGCCGAAACGGACACCACGCCGACGCCGACGCCAACCGCGTCGTCGAGCACCGCGACCAAGCCGCCCCCCCCCGTTGCCGCCACGAAGCCGGCGACCCCCACGACCGCACCGGCGACCGGATCCGGATCGGCGGCAACGACCGCGAGCGCGGGCACCACGACCGGCTCCGCGGGTACGACCGCGGGCTCCGGCTCGGCGGCAACGACAGGCGCCAAGCCCGTTGCCGGCGCAGGCTCGGCGACGCCGACCGTGGCGGCTGCCCCGGTGCTCAAGAAGGTGAAGCTGATCGTCGAGGTCAAGCCCGACACGGTCGCCGCGACCGCCAAGATCACCGTCGACAAGCAGGACATCACGGGCGGAACCATGGAGCTCGAGATTCCAGGTGACGGAAAGAAGGAAGTGAAGGTCGTCGTCAAAGCGACGGGCTACAAGACCGTCGAGCAAAAGGTCGAGGTCGAGGGTGACGTCACCGTCAAGGTCGAGCTCATCAAGCGCTCGGGTGGTGGTTCTGGTGGCGGAACGCCGTCGCGTCCGCCCACCGGTGGCGGCAAGAAGAAGCCGCCCGGCGGCGGCCTGATCGATATCTGATCAGCCTTTGACGGCGCCGGCGGTCAGTCCGCCGACCAGATATTTCTGCAGCACGTAGAAGGCGATCATCACAGGCAGCGACGTCACGACGGCGCCCGCCGCGAACAGACCCCAGTCGGCGGAGTACTCGGTGACGCTCGACTGGATCAGGACCGGCAGCGTGTAGCGCTCCTGGTTCGTCATGAACGTCGACGCCATGATGAACTCGTTCCACGCGGTCATGAACGAGAACAGTCCGGTGACCGCGAGCGCGGGGCGCGACAGCGGCAAGATGATCTTGCGGAAGATCATCCACGGCGAGGCGCCATCGATGCGTGCTGCTTCCTCGAGCTCGCGCGGCAGCGAATCGAAGTAGCCCTTCAGCGTCCACACGCAGAACGGGATCGCGGTCGTCGAGTAGACCAGCACGAGTCCGGTGATCGAGTTGAGGAGGCCGAGCTTGTTGAGGATGACGTAGAGCGGGAGGAGGAGCAGCGTCGCCGGAAACATCTGGACGACGAGGAACATCGTCAACCCGGTCTTGCGCCCGGGAAACTTGAATCGCGACAGCGCGTACGCGGCGGTGCACGACAGCGAGACGCCGACCACGGTCGTCAACAGCGCGACGATGATCGAGTTCATGGCGTGCCGGAGGAACAGCAGATCGCCGCTCGCACCGCGCGAGGTGAACAGCTCGGTGAAGTGATCGAGCGTGAGGTCCGTCGGGACAGGGGACGCGGACAGCGCGAACTGCCGGCCGGGCTCGAACGCCTTCTTGCACACGAGCATCACCGGATACAACACGATCGTGACGAGCACGATCAGTGCCGCATAGGTCAGGAGCTGCAGCAGCAGGCGAGGGCGCTGAGACTTCATGACTCGTCCTTGCGCCGAACGATTCGCGCGCCGAACACGGTCCACAACAAAAGGATGCCAAAGATGATCGTCGCGTATGCCGCCGCCATGCCGTAACGCTCACCGCGTTCGAATGCCCAGCGATACGCATCGGTGACGAGGATGTTCGTCGCGCCGCCGGGCGAGCCCGCGGACACGAGGTAGATGACGTTGAACATGTTGAACGTCCAGATCGAACCGAGCGCGACGGCGGGTCCGAGCGCAGGACGAAGGTGCGGCAGCGTGATGTGGCGGAACCGCTGCCACGGGCTAGCGCCGTCGACGTCCGCCGCCTCATAGATCTCCTTCGGG
>JAYUYE010000934.1:0-7555 GCA_043752985.1 Myxococcales bacterium | reverse complement strand
ACTTCGTGACGGCGGTTCCCGGGTCGACGGAGATCTCGATCGATCTGCGCGCGCTCGACGCGAAGATCCTGAAGCGGATGCTCGCGGATTCACAGCGCGCGTCGCACAAGGCGGCGAAGAAGCACCTCGTGAAGGTCGAGTGGAGCCCGCTCCTGCACATCACGCCGCGGCTGTTCGACGAGACACTGATGAAGCTCGTGCGCGCCTCGGTCAAGGACGTGACAGGCAGTGCGCCCGAGCTGCCATCGGGCCCGCTTCACGATGCCGCGGAGATGGCGGCAGTGGTGCCGACTGCCATGGTGTTCGCGATGAGCAGTCCGGGGATCTCGCACACGCGCCTCGAGGACACGCCGGTGCCGGCCCTCGATAAGTCGATCCGCGCATTCCTGCTCACGGTTGACCGCGCGCTCGAGCACTTCGCGCCCTGAGCGAGCGATGTCAGCCGGTGGGTGCATGCTCGCGCGATGAGCGACGGACCTGCCGACGAGATCTCCGACCCGCGGTTGTGGAAGAAGGACGGCTGGATCGCCCGCGTTCTGAAGAACGAGGACGACGACGGCTGGGCCGTCGAGATGACGCGCCGGGGTGATTCGGAGCCGGCGCTCGTGACGCCGTGGACGATGGGGCGTGACAAGAAGAATCCCAAACCACTCGACCACGGCGCGTTCCACACGCTGGTCAAGACGGTGACCGAGGTGCTGATGCGCCACGAGCAGGTGGCGCGCGCGCGGCTCCACCGCACGCTGTCGTACGCCGACGACGGGCGACGGATCCGCGTTGATCTCGACATCGTGCCCGACGACGACGATCCGCACGCGATCGTGGCCGCCTACGACGAGCGCACGAACGAGCTGTTGCGCAGCGGGCGAGCGCACTCTGGGTTCAAGCTGACGGCGACGACTGCGGCGCGGTTCCTCCGCACCGGCGAAGCCTGACCAAGGCTCAGCCGACGGTGCGGTTACGGCCGGATCGCTTCGCCTCGTAGAGGTTCGCGTCGGCGCGGCCGATCAGATCCGTCGCCGTGCCCGGAGCTGCGAGATCGACCGTCGCGGCACCGAGGCTGATGGTCGCTGGGATCTGGATTGCGTCGTAGGTGAGCGGCTGCTCGTGGACCAGCGCGCGGAGCACCTCGGCGCACTGCAAGGCGCCCTCGCGGCCGGTCGCCGGCAGCACGACCGCGAACTCCTCGCCGCCGTAGCGCGCGAGCAGATCCGTTGCCCGGATCCGCGGCTTGAGCCGGCGGCACAGCTCCTTGAGTGCGGCATCGCCGGCGAGGTGGCCGTGGGTGTCGTTGATCTTCTTGAAGTGATCGATGTCGACCATGATCAGCGAGAGCGAAAGTTGCTGGCGCACGGCACCTGCGAGCTCGCGCTCGAGGAACTCCATGAAGTAGCGCTTGTTATGGACGGCGGTGAGGCCGTCCATGATCGACATCCGGTAGATCTCTTCGTGATAGGCGGCCTCGATGTTGTCGCCCGAGAGGAACTTGCAGATCGCGACGCCGCAGCGCACGAGGTCGCCGTCGTTGAGCTGCTTGCGCGAGACCTTGTGGTCGTTGACGTGGGTACCGTTCGTCGACTGGAGATCCTCGATCCACCACCCGAGATCATCGCGATAGATCTTGGCGTGACGGCGGGACAGGCCCTCTCCCTCGAGCGCGATGTCGACATCGTCGCTGCGGCCGACGAAGTGCTCGGGCTTGGTGAGCGCAAACCGGCGGCCCATTCCCGAGCCTGACGGATAGATCGACACGAGCACCGCGTCCGTCGTCCCGCCGGCCTGCTTCTTGAGGAAGGCAGGAGCCTGGAGGAATGCCGTCTTTTCCTTTTCGTCGGACATGCGAGATGCAAAGAATAGCGCGCTACGGCGCCCGGAGCCCGAGGGTGACACGAACGAAGCCGGGAGCGGGGTAGCGATGGGGCAGGGTGAGGTGCGCGTGTCGACCGATCGTGGCCTTGGCGGCCCCGCCCGACCGGGGGCCGACTCTCGGTGCTCGGTTCGCCCCGCGATCCATGCCGCGCCCGCCCGGCTTCGCCGCCGCCGACTGATCGCTAGCGGCCGCGGGCCGGCGGTCGCTTTCCCAGATCGCTCGACGTCACCAGGTCGCAGTCGGTGATGTTGATCGCGCCGTCGAGCACCGGCTCGATCGCGGCGAGAAACGCCTGCGTTCCGGGTGCGCTGCGGTGACGGGTGCGCGCGGCCGGACTGGCGAACACGGTGATCGCCATGAAGTGCGACGGCTTTGCTGGATCGCGGTAGGTCGTCCACGTGGAGTCGGGGAGCTCGGTGCGCACGTAGTTCGCAAATTCGTGCATCGCGCGCTCGGCGCGGACGCGTGCGTCAGGACGGACTTCGAACTGAGCAACCTCGTAGACGGGCATGTCCCACGCTAACTCCCAGGGCGCGCGACCGCACGCGAACTCGAGCCGGATCCGCGGCTCCTCGACGCAGAGCGCGACGTCGCGGCCGGGCGCCGCCACTCGCCCGGGGGCGCCAAGGCGCCGCTGTTGCGCGCGGGTTGCGATCGTTAGCCTGGCGCGAGCAGCCCGACGAGCCACGCGAAGAACGCGCGCGTGGGGCCAGCGACATGATCGAGGTGCCCGGTGAGCGAGCGCGCCTGCGTCGCGTACGCGAGGACGAGACCGAGCAGCAACAAGTTCGCGCAGGTCACGAACAGGAACGAGAAGATGCGGCCTGCCTCGCGATGATCGCCGTGATGGCGGTGAGCCGTCGCCCAGTTCGCGACGATGTTCCACGCGAGCGTGAACCCGAGGATCCCCGAGATCGCGCGCGGGCTGTGAACCCAGCCTGCGATCGCGACGACGATCAGCGAAAACACCGGGAAGACAAACGGCGCGATCGCGATCAACCAGTTCCCGCGTCCCTCGTAGCGCGCGTGACCGCCACCGACGAGCGCGGCGCGAGCTCCCCCCACGCGATGCAAGGTGACCAGCGAGAACAGGATGTGCGTGAGCTCGTGCTCGAGCGTGACGAGGTAGTGGCGAGAGGACTTCGGCAACAGCAGCACGAGCCACACGGCGACGAACGCACCCGCACCGATCAGCAGAGGGACCAGCGCGCTTGGACGTCGCGCGATGTCCTTCGCGACGAACGACAGCGCGTAGAGCACGCCGGGCAAGAACACGAGGCTGATGAATGCGATTGGCCACTTCAGCCAGCTGATCACGCGGTCAAGGCCGGTGGAGACGCTCATCGTCCCCCACTTGGGCACGAAGTCGTGGCGCGGCGCGCCCCCTCGCCAGCTAGATGAAGGGGAGACCCGAGCTCACGGTCGGCCGGGGCCGCGGGTCGCCGGGTTGTGGCGCGGGTTTCGATCGATCGCGGCCTGCGGTAGTCCGTCGGTGACCTCGGCGTCCGGTAGCGAGCCGCGCAGCCACAGCGTGCGATCGACCATCACGCGGAACACGGCCATGAGTGCGTCCTCGATCGCGGGACCCGCATCGCCCTCGAGGATGCGCAGGGCGCGCGCGATCGCCTCGAACGTCGCGAGCCCACCGGCGTGATGCTCGGCGCGCAGCCGATACTCGGTACGTCCCGCCTCGGGGAGGATCACGCAGGGAATCGCATCGAGGCCCGGGATCCGCTTTCGCATCTTGTGCGCCTGCCGCCACGAACCATCGGGGACGATCAGGACGACGGGGCGCTCGTGGTTCGCGTACGCCTCGATCGAGACCGCGTCGGCGTGGGGATAGAGCAGCAGCGGCTGCTCGTGTGGCTCGATCACGGGGAGCTCCGCACGCCGCTCGGGATCGCCGATGAGCTCGATCGTACTGCGGGGCAGGCAGCGCGCCGCGAGCGATCCGGTGTTCGTCGGCTTGGGGACCTCGCGGAGGTGCAGGAGCAGCGCGAGCCGGGTGCGCGTCTCGAGCCGCGGCACGAGTCCGCAGATGCAGAGCGTTTCTTGCATCTTGCACGTGAGACAGCGATCGAGATTGTTGCGGCGGCTCATCGGAATCGATGCCGCAGCTTACCTCGTCGTGACGCTAGACGTGCGACAGCTTCAGCGCACCGGATCGCCACAGCACGTACGCCGCCGAGATGACGAGTAACTTCTCGGCGTTGGTGTCGAGCGAGTCCATCAGGTTGCCGAGCGTGCGGTGGCCATCGACCAGAACGTCGAGGCGATCGGCAAGCGCTGGCTCCATCTGGAAGCCGGCCGCTTGCGCACGATCGAGAACCGCCGGGCGCTCGCGGATGTTCTCCGCCCAGAAGATCAGCCGGTCCATCGAGATCGCACCGAGGCTCTTGCCGATGATCGCCGCGGTGCGCAGCTGGAGCTCGAGCGCGGGCCACGGATTGGTCTCGCCGTCGCGAAACTCGTACGAGCCGGTTCGCCACGAGCAGGCGATGACGAGCTTGTGCGAGACCTGCGCAGCGAGCAAGCGAACGGCATCGACCGGGGTGACGAGATTGAGACTGACGAGCGCTTGGCCGAGCCGACCGTTGAAGTGCTCGAGCACGCCGAGCGTGCGGTCGAGCTGATCGCGTGTGATCACCCGCCGGCGTACGAGGAACTCGCCGAACCGATCCTCGAGCACGTTGCAGCGCACGAACACGGGCTCGCCAGCGCGGAAGTACGCCTCCTTGAACGAGTCTCCATTGCGGAGCACGAGTGCTCCGGTTCGCTTCTCTCTCGCGATCTCGCACAGCAGATCGATCACCATCACCGGATCGAGGTCGCCGGCCTCGTCGAGCGAGAACACGTGCGGGGCGGTCGCGGCGCGCAGTGGCGTTGGGGTCGGGCTCGCGCTGCCGTGAAAGCGCGCCAGCGTCACCTGGCCGCGATCGGTTCCGGCCGACCGCGCGTGCGAGCCGCTCGCGTAGGCGACGCGCGCCAGCTTGGCCGCGTCGGTCGCAGCCAGCCGGGCCATCACGGTCTGCTTGCCGCTCATCGTCGATGACTTCTGCGATGCGCGGCGACTCGTCGAGGCGCACAGCTCGTCCCCATCGCGCTCGAGCTCGCGTAGCAGGTCCGCGAGGCGTGCCGCTCCGGTCCGCCGGCCGTAGCCCGCGAGCCAGTCCGCGAGTGCGTCGCGGAACGCTCCTGCGTTGCGGAACCGCGCGTCGCGATCGACGGTCAACGCCTTGCGCAGGATCGCGTTGAGCGCCGGCGGGATGTGGCCGCCGTACTGGTCGAGGCGGCCCAGATCGCCACGGCGGACCATCAGCAACAGCTCGACGTCATTGGGTGCCGCGAACAGACGCCGCGTCATCAGCAGCTCGGCGAGCACGATCGCGAGCGAGAACACGTCCGACCGCCCATCGAGCTGGTCACCGCGGACCTGCTCGGGAGACATGTAGCCGAACTTGCCCTTCAGCGTTCCCTGCGCCAGCTCCTGCGTCTGCCCCATCGCCGCAGCGCGCGCGATCCCGAAGTCGGCGAGCTTCACGTGCCCGCGGCGCGACATCAGGATGTTGCTCGGAGAGACATCGCGATGCACGACGTGGAGGTGCTTGCCGTTCGGCAGCGCGGCACCGTGTGCGTAGTCGAGTGCCTCGAGCACGTGACACGCGATGTAGACCGCGAGCTCGGGCTCGATCTGGCGCTGGACCGCGGCGCATCGGCTGAGCACGGTCAGCAGATCAGGGCCGTCGATCAGCTCCATCACGAGGAACAGGCCGCGATCGGTCGCCTCGAAGTCGTGAACCTGGACGATGTTCGGGTGGTCGAGGCGCGTCGAGATGCGCGCCTCGTCGATGAACATCGTGACGAATTCTTTGTTCCCGGCGAGGGAAGGGAGCATGTGCTTGAGCACGATCGGGCCGTCGAACCGGCGGGTCAGCGGCTCGGCGTGGAACACCTCCGCCATACCGCCGGCCGCGATCTTGTCGCCGAGGAGGTAGTCGCCAAACCGGGTCCCCTGGTGGGGTATTGCTGCGTCGTCGCTGGGCACTGGGGGTCTGTGGTGCACTAGTGATGCCTCACGGTGCACCGTAATGGTGACCACGATTCGGCGTCTAAGTAATCGAAATCAAACTCCATCGCAGGCTCCCGTTCGCGTGAGGCGCGGTGTATCTGCCACGCGAGCTGTGGCGGCGTTACCGCGCATCGCCGGGCACTACCGCGGCCATCGAGCTGCCGGGCCAGCTGTTACGATGCGGCGTGCACGCGCCCGTCATCCTCGCGCTGATTGTGGCGGCTGGCTGCCACAGCGGCTCGCGTGCGATGCCGCCGCCGGCGACCGTCGATCAGACGGTGCACGACGCGGTCGTCCTGGTCTGCGACACGCCGGCCCGCGCGGAGCCCGATGCGAACCGCGGCGTCAGCAGGTCCGATGCGATCGCGGGTCACCTGACCGACGGCATCGGCAACGACCGCGTGCTGACGATCGTCGAGTACTGGAAGACGAACGGGATCGACGCCAAGGAGCTCGCCGCGCTGACGAAGGAAGCGACGGTCACGCGCTGCCCGTTGAGTGACACCGTTGCGCGGTGACAGGCGTCACTCCGCGCTCGTGATGGCAGTCCTGCTCGGCTGCGGTCCGAGCTCGACGTCGTCGAACGCCAAGCCCGCGGGAACGCCGACCGATCCGGTCGCGACCTGTGAGCGGTTCGGCGATACGTGCAAGATCGACTCGTCGCGTCTGGGCGTCTGCGCTCACAGGATCTCGGGAAGCGGATTCTCGTGCGCTTCGCAACACTGATTGCATCACCGCACGGTGACCACGCGCGCTAGGCTCCGACAATGAGGATCCTCGGGGTCGCGATCTGGATCGCAGTGGTGGGCTGTGCGTCGGGAAACAAGGCCGGCGAGATCGATGCCGGCACCGACATCGACAGCCCGGTCAGCGACGGCGCGATCGACGGACCAAAGTCCGGCTTTGGCGAGGCGTGCATCGACAGCATGATGTGCGAGAGCGGCATCTGCATTCTCGTCGGCACGGCGGGACAGTGCAGCAAGCTGTGCGGTTCGTGTCCCGACAGCTACGGTTGCCTCGGCGTTTCAGGCGTGGTGATCGAGGGACAGGTTTCGTTCGTGTGCGTGCCGACGTCGAACCAGCTGTGCAGCCCATGCACGCAGGACACCGAGTGCACGTTGCTCGGCATGGACAAGTGCGTGACCTACGAGGACGGCGATCGCTACTGCTCGCGCGATTGCACGAGCGTCTCGTGTCCGAATGGATACGCGTGCGAGGACGTCGCGATTAGCGGCATCAACTACAAGCAATGCATCGCGACCAGCGCGGCGTGTGATTGCACCGCGGCCAATCCAGGCGCGATGCAACCGTGCAACATCCCGACGACGTGGAACGTCTGCGCGGGCACCCAGACGTGCGCGGGCGCAGGCGGCTGGGGCACGTGCGCGCCACCGTCGACGACCGACGATCCCGATGCCGCGTACGTCGACTCGAACTGCGATGGCATCGATGGTGAGGCCTCGCGCGGAATCTTCGTCGCAGCCGCCGGGACCGACACCTCGACGTGCGGCCTCGTCTACACCAGTCCATGCGCTTCGATCTCGTTCGGGATCCGGCGCGCTGCGCTCAGCGGACGCAATCACGTGTTCGTGCAGACCGGCACGTACACCGAGGTG
>JAYUYE010000933.1:0-7557 GCA_043752985.1 Myxococcales bacterium | reverse complement strand
TCTCGATCTACGAGGTCGACCCGAACAAGCCCGACGTCGTCGGGCCCGAGAAGACGGTCGTCGTCCGATCGGTCGCGGCCATGCAGATCACGGCGGCGTACGGCTACAGCGAGAAGCTCCAGCTCGGCGCGAACCTCCCGATCATCTTTCAGCTCGCGGGCGATGGCCTCGACGCCATGACCGGTAACCGGGATCCGAACGGGCTCGGCGTCACGGGCCTCGGCGATCTCCTCGTCGAAGCGAAGTACCGGCTGTATCGCAAGGACTCGCTCAAGCTCGGCGGCATCGCCGGCATCACCCTGCCCTCCTCGTTCGGTAGCGACGGCTCGCAGTTCATCGGCGACAACCTGCCCACCGTTCGCGGTCGGCTCGCGATGCAGTACGACGTCGGCAAGCTCTCGATCGGCGCGAACGGCGGCGTGATGCTGCGCAAGCCGCGGAAGATCTACGACAGCGAGATCGGCCAGCAGCTGACGTGGGGCGTCGCTGCGGCGATCCGCATCACCGATCGGTTCTCGATCATCGGCGAGAGCTACGGCCGCGCCGGACTCCCCGACTTCAGCCTCGACGCGAGCCCGCTCGAGGCCGAGGGCGGCCTGCGGATCTACGTCAAGCCGTCCGTCGCCGTCGTGATCGGCGGAGGCGCAGGCCTCGTCAAGGGCATCGGCTCTCCGCAGTCGCGGTTCTTCATCTCGCTCGGTTACGCGCCCGATGTTCGCGACAGCGACGGCGACGGCATCCCGAACGTTCGCGACAAGTGCCCGCTGATCGCCGAGGACCGCGATGGCTCCCAGGACGAGGACGGCTGCCCCGACGACGATAGCGACGGCGATCGCCGTGCGGACAACGAGGACAAGTGCCCGACCGAAGCCGAGGATCTCGATGGCTTCGACGACGAAGACGGCTGCCCCGAGCTCGACAACGACCTCGACAAGATCGCCGACAACATCGACAAGTGCCCGAACGATGCCGAGGACGGCAAGCCTCCGACCACCAATGACGGTTGCCCGGCGAACAAGCGCGACTCCGACGGCGACGGTCTGTACGACGACCGCGACCAGTGTCCTGCCGACGAGGAGGACATGGACGGGTTCGAGGACGGCGACGGCTGCCCCGAGACGGACAACGACAAGGACGGCGTCTCCGATGCTGACGACAAGTGCGCGCTGTGTCCCGGGACGGCGCCAGATGGCTGCGCGAAGCCTGACCTCGCTGGCATCACCGGCGTGCGCCTCGACGGCGACCGCCTGATCGTCGACAAGATGCCGGCGCTGGACAGAAGCGCGCTGTCGAAGGCGAGCCTCGTCACCGTCGATCAAATGGCGGCCGTGATGACGGCGAATTACACGGTCACGAAGTGGCTGGTCGCGCTCGCACTGCCCAAGGCACCGGATGCGGCGAAGCTGTCCGAGGCCGTCAAGCAGCGCCTGATCCAGCAGGGCGTCCCCGCGGAGTATCTGCAGGTGCTCGGCGCAGCCGGCCCGGCGAAGATCGGTGGCGTCGTCCAGGCGCGCGGCGACGAGGCACGGCCGCTCTGCCCAGCCGGTCGCGAGGTCAAGCAGCGCCCCGAGGCGATGTCGAAGCAGCCCGGTGCGGCGGCTCCTCCGGCGGTCAAGCCCGCCGAGCCGACGCCCGCGGGCGAGCCCGAGATCGAGATCGACTAGCGGGTTCCGCGCAGGACCCGCGGCGCTGCGCCGGGAACCAGCTCGAGCACCTCGATCGGGCCGCCATAATGCTTGGCGAGCCCGACGTCGATCCGCCACACGGCGCCATCGCACGCGGACGTGATCGCGGGCTGCACGGTGTGGCCGACGACCATCCGCTTGACGCCCATCGCGGCCAGCGCCGGCGTGACCGCCGCACAATCGACGGGATCGAGGCCGAACTTGCGCGTCCACACCGGGCTCTCCTCGGAGGTCAGCGCGGGCGGCGGCTCCCGCGGGCCGCCACGCTGGCCGTCGAGCCAGCACCGCGAGGATCCGTTGACCGCTTCGATCTGAGTGGTCCATTCGGCGAGCACACCGGCGTGCGAGAACACCGTGTCGCCGACGATCGCGATCACGTTGTGAGCGGCCAGCTTCTTCGCGTAGATGCCACCGGGTGCGAGAGCCGTGAGGCGATCCTTCGCGACCTCGTCGAAGTCGGACATCGCGCCGCGCGTGACGTAGCGAAAGTCACCCGCGCCGTTCATCAGCTCGTGGTTGCCGAGCAGCATGATCAGCGCGCCGCCGGCCGCCTTCGCCTCGCCTTCGAGCGCGAACATCAGATCGAGGATCGCCTGCTCGTCATCGCCGCGATCGAGGATGTCGCCCGTCTGAACGACGACAAGCTCGCCACCGATCCAGCGATCCGTTTTATCGATCGCGCCGGCGGCCAAGAGCGCACTGCGCGTCGCCGCGAGATCGCCGTGCAGGTCGCCGATCGCGACGAGCCGCTTTGGTGCCGGAAGGCGTGCGGGGATCGCGGCGAGGGTGCAGCCCGTTGGCGCGGGCGCTGCGGCCGATGCGGCACTACCTGGCAAAGGCGTCGTCGGCGGTGCCGAAGGGTTCTCTCGCGAGTGTCCACGATCACAGCCGAACGCGAGCACCATCGTCCAGATCACGGCGCGCATGCGCGAAGTGTAAGGCACCTCATCGGGGGTCGTTCGCTTGGCATATGCGAATCATTCTCTTCCTCGTTCCCCTCGCCGGCTGCGGGATGGGCGGTGCCATGAAGCAAGCCACGATCGTCGGGCAGTGCTCGGCCGATGATGCTGCCTGCTCTCGCCGGCATCCCATGGCGCCCCTCGCGATCGGCACCCGCTTCTATCCCGACGTGTCGACCGAGATCACGGGCAGCACCACACCCACGCTGCTCCTTCAGAGCGCCGATCCGAGCGTGCTCGGCGTCGAGGACGGCGCCCTGCTCGCGAAGCAGCCGGGCACCAGCGCGGTCTTGATCTCGACCGATGACGGCGCCGTCGTCGACTTCATCCACGTCTGGGTCGCGCCGATCACGAAGATCACGCTCGCGCGGCGCGACGGTGACCGGATCGACGGCGCGATCGGTCTGACCGTCGGCGAGGACGTCACGCTGGTGCCGACGCTGTGGAACGGAGCGCAGCGCCTCGCAGGGAGCGGCGACGCGACGTGGAGCGTGGACGCGGAGGGAGCGCTCGCGGTCCTGCGCGACGGCTCTGCCGATCGCCGGCGACTGCGCGCACGAGCGCCGGGCAAGGCAACGGTCACCGTCGCGCTCGGCGATGCGAAGGCCTCGTTCGACGTCGAGGTGCTGCCGTGAAGGCCGCACTCCTTGTCATGATGGCGCTCGGCGGCTGCGTGCCCACTCTCGCCGCGCAGTCCGCGGCACCGCCGTCACGCGTGGCCCGGCTCGACGCGATCGATGGGTTCTGGGGCCCGAAGGGCTATCGACTCGAGCTCTCGCAAGGCGTCGCGATCGCGGTGACCTGCAACCGGGGCGGCCCGTGCGAGAAGCTGCGCCTGGCTTCGGACGATCCTGGGATCGCCGAGGTCCGCATGGGGGCGCTCTCGAAGCTCGAGCCAACTGGCTTTACCAGCAATCAGCAGACAGCGGCCGCGCTCGTGGTGGTCGGCAAGTCGCCCGGCTCGACCACGATCCGCGTCCGCAGCGCAGACGGTGGTCAGGACATCGACGTCACGATCGTCGCGCAGCCCGTGACGAATCCGCAGACCGCGGTGACGCGTTAGCGGCGCGGCGGCTCGAACAGGCCGGTCGGTTCGTCGTCATCGAGGTCGGTCGGCATCTCGTCGACGAACTCCTTCTGCACCGGCGTGAACAGCACGCGAACGGGTGCGGGGGGCGACGGAACCGTGGCGCGGATGTACGCGGTGTCGGGCAGCGCTGCGATCTCTGCCGCGGCCATCGCCTCGGCCAGCTCGCGGACCAGCTCGGCGGCCGCATCGACCGTGGGCGGTGCCATGAAGTCGTCGATCGGAGGGGGAATGCTCGCCCGCGCGAGGCGGCCGTGCGGCGGGTCCGTGCCCGCGGTCCCGGTCTCCACCAACGCCTCGTTGACATAGCGGTCGATCAACCGCTGGATCTCGGAGTCGGTGTCGGGAGGACGTGGCGTCTTGGTGCCCATGGCTACAGCCCGCCCCTAGTCTCATCCCCGCCCCAGCGATTTGCCAGCCTGATCAGCGTGTGGCGGTGAGGCTGAACATGAACGAGCGGCCATTCTGCGGCATCAGGCTCGATGCGTAGGGCTGCGCCGGGAGTGAATACCGCCAGTTGAGCAGGTTGTAGACGCCTACCGAGTACCGCACCTGATAACGGGCCACGAGTCCCGAGACCACGGCGTCCGCGACGAACGCGCGCTCGCTCCGGTCCGTGACGCTGATGTCGATGCGCCTGCGATCTTCGAGCGCGCCACGCAGGGCGACGCCGAGCGCGTTCTGGACGATCGGGACCATCACCTTGAACCCGGCATACTGCGCAGGTGCGTTCGGCAGGACGCGGCTCTGCGGCTGGCTCGGGTCGCTCGTTGGCGACGAGACGTATCGACCGAGCAGGTAGCCGTACTGCGCAGACGCCATGATTCCGGCACGCAGCTCGCGCCGCGCCTCGAAGTCGACACCTAGCATTCGCTGGTCGACGGTCGCGTTACGGTAGTAGATCGCATCGGGCGCCGCGCCCGAGCTCGCCGCGCACGCGTCACCCACGGGGACCGTCTCGATCACGTCGCGTGCGAGCGTCCCGTGGGCAGAGACGAGCCCGACCCAGTCCGGGTTGAAGCGATGGGTCGCCTCGGCCTCGAGCGAATACACGTTCTCGGGGCTGAGCGACGCGCCGCACGTCGAGCTCGTGACCTGGGTCGTGCCGCCGTCGTTGTAGAAGTACTCGTACGCCGACGGTGCACGGAACGCCGAGCCAGCCATCAGCTTGACGATGTTGGCGTCATCGGGTTTGTAGATGACGGCGAACCTCGGTGCGAGCGCGGGGAAGGTGGTGGCACCGTTGTCCTCACCGGGCAGCGCGTTCTGGTTACCCTTCAGGTTCCAGTAGTCGAACCGTACACCGGCCTGAAAGCTCAGCCGCTTGCTGGGCTTGTAGCCGAGGAGGGCAGACCCCGCGACGACCTGATACGGCGATTGGACATCGAGTGCCGCGACCAACATCCCGTCCTCGATGTTGCCCGCGCGCATCTGGACCTTGGTGTGGACCACCGCGTCCGCACCGATGGCGAGCGTCAGCCCCTTGGCGAGCGTGAACGTCAGCCGTGCTTCGGCTCCTTGCCACGCGCTGCGATAGGTCTCCTCGTAGTTGTAGGTCTCGCCGGGGACGTCGGCGTCGTACTGGTAGTCGAGGTGGTAGTAGGCGTAATTGTAGTGTGCGCGGAGCAGGAGGTTGACCTTCGAGGACAGCGCGCGGTCGAGCTTGAGCTCCGCCAGGAACCGGCCGTCATTGCCGTAATTGCGAGAGTCGTTGAACCGGGACGAGTAGTTGCCGGTCGGGATCGAGTTCTCTCGCGAGGTACCGAAAACCTGGAGCGTCAGATCGCGGTACCACGCCTTGCTCGTGAGCGTGTACGCGTGAAACTTGTCGAAGGCAGAGGTCACGTTGGAGGTGACCTCGCCGGATCCTGCATCGAACAGCAGCGGAACGTCACGGCCCTGCGAGTTGGCTCCTGCAGCGCTGGCCCACACGCCGGAGTACTTGTTGAACCGTTCGACAAAGCCGACGCGTGCGCGCGAGGTCGAGTTGTCATAGCTCGAGACCTGACCGTGAATGCTCTCGGGTTCGTCACGACCCTTCATCACCAGGTTCACGACTCCTGACACGGCCCCGGTGCCATAGAGCACCGACGACGGACCGCGCACGATCTCGATCCGCTCCACATCGCCGAGATCGACGCGACCGTCGTAGTGAATGAACGGCTGGTAGAGGATGTTCTCGTTGAGCACGGCGCCGTCGGAGAGGACGAGGAGGCGGTTGGAGAAATCGTTGGCCTGTCCGAGGCCTCGCACCGACGCGCTGCCGTAGATGCTGTCGAAGTTCACGGCGAACCCGCGAACGCCGCGGAGCGCCTCCAGGATCGTCGGGTAGCCGAACGCCTCGAGCTCCTGGGACGAGATCACCGTGATCGACGCGGGCGCGTCGTCGATGTTCTCGTTCTGGCGAGATGCTGCCGAGATCGACCGCTCGGGAGTCATCCGGAGGTCGCGAAGGTCGGTCTGCGTGTTGGTCCGGATCTCGATCACGCGCTCGATCGGTTGGTATCCACGCAAGCTGACGCGAACGGTGCGCTTGCCGATCGGGACATTGGGGATCACCGCGGGCGTGAAGCCGAACGCCTTGCCGTCGATCTCGATCAGGGCGTTCGACTCGTCGGCCGAGACCAGAAGCGAGCCGACGACCGCGACCGAGCTCGCGTTCGCTTGAATGGACTTGCGTGGCTCGATGGTGAACGTCTGCGGCGCGACCGTGAACCCTGACCGCTCGAAGTACGCGATGTGAGGCCCCGGTGCCAGGTCGAGCGTGCACGGCAAGCTGCAGGCGATCTCGCCGCGCTCGTCATCGATCCGGACCGCGGTGCCCGGAGGGCCAGAGAGCTCGGCCTTGCCGGTGATCCGGACGAGCTCGAGCTTGAGAGATTTGGTCTCGCCGATCGTCCCCGCCACCTTCTCCACCTTCTGGGGCTCGTAGCCGGCGAGCTCGACGAGAATGGTATAGGTGCCGGCCTTCAGACCGAGCTGCGCCGGCGAGGTGCCGACCGATCCGAGGTCGCGTCGATCGAGAAACACCGTCGCGCCCGTGGGGACGGTCTCGACCGCGACCACCGCGACCCGAGGACCGATCCGACCGAGTGCTCCTGCGACATCGTTCTTGAGCTTGGCGTCGACAGCCTCTCCGCGCCCCGCGTCGACATAGTAGCGATAGGCATCCGGGAAGCGGTTGAGCTGCTCGTAGGCGCGCGCGATGTTGAACATCACGTTGCGGTTCGGAACGAGCCGGTTCGACGCGAGGAAGTGCTGGAGGGCGCCCGTGAAGTCACCCTTGGAGTAAGCGTCGGCGCCGACGGTGAACTGCAGATCCGCTTCGTCAGCGACTCCGTCTGCAAAGGTCGGAGAGGCCGAGACCGCGATCAGCCAACAGGCCAGACTCGCGGCTGCCGCGCGTGAACCAATTCGAGACATGCACCCTCCGGAAACTGCGCTAGCGTGCCATCCGAATGTCGAGCGGCTGCTCACCATTCTTCGGAATGACCTTCTCGGTCTTGTCGGTCTTCACGGGCTTGTCCGCCTTGTCAGGCTTCTTCGGCGGAGGACCCGGTCGAGGCTTGGTTGTCGCCACGGTCTTGATCGGCACCAGCTCGAGCGCGAGCGTCACGTCTTCGCTCAGCGCGAGGCTACGAATGACATCCGCGTACCCTGGCTGCGAGATCACGAGCTCGGAGGGAGCGGCCTGGCGATCGACGGCGATCTCGAGCGGCGTGACGCCGAGGCGCTTGCCTCCCACCGAGACGGTGCTGCCAGGTGGAGTTGTCGCGACCTTGAGCTTCACCAGTGCCGCCTTGGTCGACGAGGGCGCGGTGCCGCT
>JAYUYE010000932.1:0-3045 GCA_043752985.1 Myxococcales bacterium | reverse complement strand
CGGAGGCGCTCGGCGTGAAGCGCCCGACGCTCTACTTCTACTTCCCCGATCTCGGGACGGTGTTCGAGACCGTGCTCGATCAGACCTACCTCGCTCTCCACGAGGCGGTGATCGCGAAGGTCCTCACGGTCGAGCACCCGCTGGATCGGCTGCGCACGGTCGTCGAGACCACACTCGCGTTCCACCGCGATCATCCGCAGCTGATCGGTGGCTTGTTCCAGCTGTGGGCCGTGGCCGGCCGCGACATCACCAGCGTGCTCGAGCGAGGGCGGCGCAGTGTGGTCGCCGGGCGCGATGCGCTGGTCGCCGACCTCCGCGCCGGCATCGCGCGCAAGGAGGTGCTGCCCTGCGATCCGGCGCGGGTCGTCGATCTCGTGCTCGCGGTCGTCGACGGGGTGCTCGTGCATCACGTCCTCGGGATCGCGCATGCCGATGAAGTGTTCGAAGAGCTGACGGCTCGCGTGATCGAGCCGCTCCGTCCCACGAAGCGAAAGCGAAGGCCCCGATGACCCCGACGACCACCGCGCAGCGCCCCCTGTTCCTCGGCAGATTGTCCGGCACGCAGGCCGAGATGGGCGCCCAGCACGGGCGGATGGCCGCCGCGGATGCGAACCGGCTGCTCGCGTTCTACCGCACGATGCCGGAGCGAACGCTCGCCGGTGGACTGGGCCCTGTCGCCAAGCTCGCGGTCCGCGCGCTCGCGACCGCCTGGCAGGCACGGCTGGTGCGCGAGCGGCCGCCCGAGCTCGCCGCTCGTTCGCGTGCATTCGCCGCGGCGGTCGCCAGCGTCGAGCCCACCCACGATCCGCGGATCGCCGCGCTCACGCTCGCGACCATGGACACGATGCAGAACTGCGTCTCGCTCGTCGCCCGCGCGAAGCTCGGTCCGTTCGCGCGGCCGCTGCTCGCCCGCGCGACCGCGGCCGCGGTGCCGGCGTGCTCGACGGCGATCGTCTGGGGCAACGCCACGCACGACGGCGAGCTGATGCTCGCCCGCAACTTCGATTTTCCCGGCGTCGGCGTCTGGGATGTCGCACCCGCTTTCATGGTGTGCGCGCCGGATCATGGCCAGCGCTACGGCTTCTTCGCGACGCGCGGGGCCGACGCGCCGGTGGTCACCGTCGTCAACGAAGCGGGCCTCGTGATCGCGCCGCACACGCGGTGGCACAAGGACGTGACGTGGGGCGGGGCGATGATCGTCGACATCGTTCACGACATCGCGCGCCGCGCCGAGACGATCGAAGACGCGATCCGGATCGCCCGCGAGCGGCCCGCATCCTCGAGCTGGGGAATCGCGGTCGGCAGCGCGCGCGAGAAGACAGGCGTGGTGATCGAGCTCGGCGGCCCGAACATCGACGTGCTGCGACCCGCGTCCGGCGCCGATCACATCGTGTGCGCCAACGTCTATCGCACCGCCGGGTTGCGCCCCGGTGCGTTCGCCGCGTCGGCGGCGTGGGACGTCCACTCGACGCGGCGCGAACGCCGGCTGCGTGGCTTGATCGAAGGCCGCCGCGCGCCACTCACTGCTCGCGACCTCGCGGGCTTCCTCGGCGATCGACACGATGTCACCGCGCCCGAGCGCAGTCGCCAGTTCGGCGGCATTCTCGCCCAGCCGGTCAACGTGCATGCCGTCGTCGTCGCGCCCGCCGCGCGCCGCGCGTGGGTCGGCGTCGATCGTGCGCCGACGTGCGAGGGAACCTGGGCCGAGATCGGCTGGGCGTGGGACGGACCCGCGGGCGGCTGGGAGCTCGGCAGCGCGCTCGCCGATTCAGGCTTCACCGCCGAGGAAGCTCCGGACTTCGTCGCACCGCACGCGTCAGCGACGCGCCACGTTCATGACGCAGCGCGGGCGTACGAGGTAAGCCACGACGTCAAGGCGGCACGCACCGCGATCGAGCGCGCCGTCGCCGCGGCACCCGACGATCCATCGATCCGGCTGATCGCCACCTGGCTCGCGCTCGAGGACCGGATGCCGGATCGCGCGATGATCCACGTCCACGCGGGCCTCGCACACGAGACCGAGCCTTACCGGCGCGGGCAGCTCTTGCTGTGGGGATCTCGCGCGGCACGCGTCGTCGATCCTGCCCTGGCGCGGCGCTGGAAAGCGGAGCTCGGCCGGCTCACCGGCGACGGTCTCGACGAGCTTCAGGCGCGATCGCGAGACCTCAGGCGCGGTCTCCCACGTCCGAACTTGATGATGGTCGACGCTTATTGAAACGACTCTGTAGCCACCCGAGTTGCTAACGCCGACGCGACGGGCTTACGCTTTCCGCTGGCGCGCACATCCACGCGCGTCTCATCGGGGGGAACACACATGGGTTACTTATGGTCAGTCATCTTGATCTTGGGCGGAATTCTCGGTTGCGCAGGCCTCATCGTCGCGAAGAAGCCTGACGCCAAGGAGCTGATCGGAAAGCTCCAGCCGTTCCAGGCAGCAATCGGCGTCGCGCTGCTGATCTTCGGCGTGATCAACCTCCTCAACGCGATCCGGCTGCTTTCCGCGGTTGGACAGTGGCCGGTCCTCGTGATCACCGCGTTCGCCGCGGTGGTCTCGGCCATCGTGCTGGGCATCATGTTTGGGATGCCGATGGTCGCGAAGCTGTCCGCGAGTGGCGCAGCGAAGGGCGAGGAGCTCGGCAAGAAGCTGGCGCCGTATCAGACGCTGTTCGGCCTCGTCGCGATGGGCTCGGGCCTCGTGTTCCTGCTGTTCACGCTCGGCATCCTCAAGCCGATGTAATTCGGCTACCGCGCACCGTAGTTGTGCGCGGACGTTTCTTCGTTGCGGTCGGTGGCGGGTGGGGGCTCCGGTGACAGCCCGCTGATTCGCGCGCGAGTCGCCGGATCGAGCTGGATCGTACCGGCCGCCAGGGTCGGTGCGAGCTGGATGGCGTTTCGGCCACCGACCAGCACCGACGTCACGCCGGGGTGGGACGCAACCCATGCCACGGCGAGCGCCGCGGGTGCATGGCCGAGCTCGGCCGCGAGTGCGCAGAACGCATCCGCGGTCGCGTAGAAGCCGGGCTCCGCGTAGCGGACCTTGTACAT
>JAYUYE010000931.1:0-3045 GCA_043752985.1 Myxococcales bacterium | reverse complement strand
TCGACGACGACACCGTCCTCGTTCGTCGGCATTGCTTCGACGGGGAGATCGACGCGAAATCCGGTCGCCGAGCTGGCGTCGGTCTTCATGTACGTCGCCGATGGCCACGGCAGCATGCAGCCTTCACCACCGAGTGGATTGCACTCGTTCGGGATGCCGCTGGTGTTCTCGTCTCCACCGCACGCGGCAGCGAATGTTCCAAGTAGCGCGAGGCTGAGTGCGACGAACTTCTGCATGGTCTCCCCCCGGAGTGCGCCGAACCTAACACCGAGCCTGCGCCATCGGGGCCACAACCTGGTGTGGTGCAGCTCACCATTGCGTTCGCCGCCAGGCCGGTCTACCTCCTGGGCTCGCATGAGAGCTTGGGCTCGCCGCACCACCGAGCTGCACCAGGAGCTCGCCGCGATCGCCGACGTCGATCCGACATGGTGGCTGTTCGCCGGGGGCGCTGCCGTCGCCGAGACCGGCCCCGCCCGCGCGACCTATGTGACGTCGAACGCCGAGGCCAGCAGCGACACCTTCATTGGCACCCGCGCCCCCGAGCCGGCGGACTGGATCGCGGATGCGATCGCCCGGGCCCACGCCGCCCGGGCCGCGCTGCGCGATCTCGACGGTCAGCTCCCGGGCCAGCCGCTCGTCGTGACGATCGGTGATGGGGGTAAAGCGGCGCGAACGGTCCCGACGAGTCTCGATGTCGCGGCGTTCGCCATCGGGCATCGCTTGGTACGTGCGCGCCTCGCGACCGACATCGCCGACGAGCAGGAGCTCGCCGACCGGCTGCGCAACGCGATCCGCGGAGTCGCTTCGCCCGACGACGATGTCGACGGAGTTCCGTTCGTGTGCGTCTCGATCGGGGACGAGCATCTGTCGACGGCGCGCCACGGACACCGCCGCGCATGGGTCGAGGGCCGCGGACCCTGGCTCGGGCTTGGCCGCTGCGGCGGGCTCGCCGTCGTCTCGACCTGTCACATGGTCGTCGACGGCTACGGCCACGCCTGGCTGACCGCAGCGATCGCCGGGCATCACGCGCGGCTGGTCGGTCGGTCACCGGCAGCGCGCGCGGAAGCGGGCGCCCCCGCCGGCGCCGGGATCACGCTCGATCCGCGGACGGGCGCGGGGACCTTCGAGATCATTCTCCCGCGGTTGCAGCGGCTGCCCGAATCGATCCCACTCGGCGTCGCATGGCGCGAGCTCCCCTCGCCAGCACCGCGCGCCCTGCCCCTCGCGTATGCGCTCGGCCGCGTCCTCCACCGCGCAGCGCAGCGCCCGGGCGCACCGTTCTCTCCGACGTTCCAGATCCCGGTCGCACCCGGCGAGCGCGATGATCCCGCGCGCCGGCTGCGCCGGGTCGTTCCGGCCGCGGTCAGCGTTCGGTTCTTCGACGGCGAGCCCGAACCCTACGAGGCGTTCGAGGCGCGGGCGCGGCAGATCCTGACGCGCGAGGCGGCGGGCCGAGGCCTGTGCACCCGCTTGCTCGCCGCTGCGCGCGCGACTCCGGTCTCGCTCGCATGGAAGCGGAGGACGTTCTCGTCGTCGCGACCACGCTGGCTCGACAAGATCGCCGAGGTCGTCGGTGGTCGAGCATGCCTGTCGCGGATCCGCCTCGATATCGCACTGCCCGCAGCGTGCGCCGTGTCGTCACCGGCCCGCCTCGCGACGAAGAGCGATCCGCTCGGGAGCTGCGTGATCACGGTGGTCGATGACGGCATCCACGCCTCGATCACGGCGTGCGGCTCGGGCCTCGCGGGCACCCCCGACGATGCGGCGGACCTGATCGACGCGCTCCTCGACGAGCTGCGGAGGGAGAGCTGAGATGTGGCCAATCGATACCCACGAGCGGGGACTGCTCGGTGAGCTCGCCGAGCTGATTCGCCGGTTCGGCGCCGAGCGCTTCGTGACCCTGCCGCTCGTGCGCGCGGATCTTCGCGACTTCCCGGATCGCTGGGAGCCCATGATTCCCGCGGTCCACACCGTGCTGTACCGGCTGTTCTGGCACGCGTACATCGACGGTGCGATCGTCGTCGAGGACGATCGCCTTGCGTTGGCACCGGATCATCGCCGACTGACGAGCTCCGAGATCGAGCTCGGTGAAGCGCAGCATGGCCGCGTCGTGTTTCACGTCGTCTCGATCGGCAATGACGATGTCGCCGGTGCGCTCGCCCATCAGGTCGGAACCGCGTTTCTTCTGCTCGCACCGCCGGATCCGTTCCGCGAGGTGATGCCCGATCCGACCGACGCCGAAGGCTCGCTCGCAGCGGTGTTCCTCGGGCTCGGTGTGCTGGCGACGAACTCCGCGCGCTACGCCCGGCGGGTCAGCGAGATCGTCGGCAACTCGGTGCTCACCGAGTCGCAGGTCGCGACCGCGGGCGGCCTCGAGCAGCATGATCTCGCGTTCCTCCTCGCGGTTCAGGACATCGTTCGCGCCGAGCCGCAGGAGGCGCTCGCCACGCTGTCCAAGGTCCCCGGCGAGCTCGTCGCCGCGCGACGCGCCGACCTCGCGTCTCATCGTGACGAGCTGCGTGCCATGCTCGCGCTCGACGACGCACCGGTGCGACCGCTGAGCCGCTCTGCCGAGCCGCCGCGCGCGGCCGCGATCGAGAGCCGCGACCTCCGCAAGTTCAACTCCGGGACCCGCGTGTTTCGCGTGCCGTTCCGGTCGTGGAATCCGCCGCTGCTCCTCGGTACCGTGGGCTCGCTCGCGTTCATCTTGAACCCGATCGTCGGTGGCGCGGCTGCGGTCGCCGGGTTGATCGCGGGCCGCGTGATGTCGAAGCCCGGGTTCCGCTGCTCGGACCCGTCGTGCGAGGCGATCTCGTTCGCCGAGCTCGCGATCTGCACGAACTGCGGCGGCACGGTGGCCGGAACGATCAAGCACGCGTCGCTTCGCCTCGATGCCGAGGACGAGCACGAAGCGCGCGAGCGCAATCAGTCTTGATGGTGCGAGTCGTCGTCGGTTGACGGCTCGACGGCGAGCGGGTCGTAGTCATCGACGGCGCTCACGGACGCGAACGTGACCTCGGGGGTCCATCGCGGCTTGCGGATCCG
>JAYUYE010000930.1:0-3046 GCA_043752985.1 Myxococcales bacterium | reverse complement strand
CGCCAAGACCATCGACGCGGCAACCGCCGTCGCTGCGATCGTCGATGCAGGCAAGGAGCCCATCGATGCGGCCGCCGCGAAGCCCGATGTCGCGGTGGCGGCCTCGAGTGACTCGCTGACGATCACGTCGACCCCCGCCGGCGCACGGGTGTACCTCGACGGTGCCGAGACCGGGGTCACGCCGCTCAAGCTCCCCGCCTCGGCGGATCGCCACACCGTCGCGCTGCTGCTCGGTGGCCACGAGCTCTACATCGCGCAGGTCGATGGCGCGGGCGCGTTCGCGATCCCGCTCAAGGAGGTCACGCCACCGGGTGGGCCAGCCGGCATCAAGGTCCTCAAGTGCAAGGACAAGGACCGCTACTACGTGTTCCTCGACGGCAAGCCGACCGGGCAGACGTGCCCGACCGAGCGGATCGACACCGATGTCGGACCGCACACGGTCGAGGTCTACGACGCGGTGACCGAGACGCGGAAGAAGTTCGACGTCGTCGTCAAGGACACGCGGCTCTCGGTCCGCGTGAAGATCGAATGATCTAGATCCTCGACCCGAGGGTCGAGGTGGTTCCGGGCTACTCCTCGGACGGCTCTTCGTCGCCCTCGAGCTTCGCGCGCGGATCGAGGCCGTACTTGCGGATCAGCTCGCGCAGGTGCTTGCGATCGATCTGCGCCTCGCGAGCCGCCGCCGACAGATTCATCTTGTGGCGGCGCATGAGGTCTTCGATGTACTCGCGCTCGAACATCTCGACGAGCTGACCCTTGGCCTCCTTGAATGGGAGGTCGGTCCGGATCCCGAGGCTCGGCGCTGCTTCGCTGACGAGCGCGTCCTCGAGGTTGATCGACTGGCCCTTCGCGAGGAGGCTCGCGCGCTCGATCACGTTGCGCAGCTCGCGGACGTTGCCCGGCCAGCTGTGGCGAACGAGCCGCGCCATGTCCTCGGTGGTGACGTTGAGGCCCGGCCCGAAGTTGTTGACGAAGTGCTGGATCAGCAGCGGAATATCCGAGCCGCGCTCGCGCAGCGGCGGCACCGAAACGCGGATCACGGCGAGGCGGTAGTAGAGATCCTCGCGGAACGCCTTCTTCGCGACCTCGGCGCGCAGGTCGCGGTTGGTCGCGGCGACCACGCGAACGTCGATCTTCTCGTAGGTGTTCGAGCCGACCTTGCGCACGGCGCGCTTGTCGAGGACGCGCAGCAGCGACGGCTGGAGGTCGAGCGCCATCTCGCCGATCTCGTCGAGGAAGATCGTCCCGCCGTGCGCCTCGGCAAACGCACCGCGGCGATCCGTGATCGCGCCGGTGAAGCTGCCTTTGACGTGACCGAACAGCATCGACTCGATCAGCTCGCGCGGGACAGAGCCGCAGTCGAAGACCACGAACGGGCCATCACGGCGCGGCGAGTGGTTGTGAACTTCCTCGGCGATCAGCTCCTTGCCGGTGCCGGTCTCGCCCTCGATCAGCACGGTCGCGTTGGTCGCGGCGACATCCTCGAGCAACGTGAACATCTGCCGCATCTTGGTGTCGCCACCAACGATCGTTCCGAACGCGGTCTGCTTGCTCGGCTCGGGATCGACGATCTCCTCGTCCGGGAGGAACTTGATCACGGTGCGGCCAAGCTTCACCTCGGCGCCGAAGCCAATCGCGATCTTCTCGAACCGCGAGCCCTGGATGAACGTTCCGTTGGTCGAACCGCAGTCGATCATCAGGACCTCATCGCCGACCAGCTGCGCCTCGACGTGCTTGCGCGAGACCGTCTTGTCGGTGAGGACCAGGCTGCACTGCGGCCCCGAGCCGAACGAGACGGGGTCACCGGTCAGACGGACCGCTTCGCCGCGGTCGGGGCCCTTGATCACGACGAAGATCCCACCCTGGGTCTGTCGCGAGTACGACGGCGCATCGTCCAGTAACGCCGTGACATTGGAGCGATCTTTCGACATCTAACCCGACATCGCCATCGTAGCCCTGGCCACCCGCACTGTAAATAAGCCTACGGGCCAGAGACGTCGGGGCCCGACATCGCAACGAGGATGGCTGCAATCGCTCCAGCGAGCAGGATCGCCGCGATCACCATCCACGGAATGACCGAGGAGCGCTTCCCTGCCTTGCGCCGGGGCGCCGGCGTGGCGATCCGCGGGCCGAGCTGGGGTGGATAAGGCGGATGCGCGGGACGCGACCGGGGCGCCGTCGGCATCATCTCCGAGCCGTCCAGCCCGCTGTCCCGCGTCGGCATCGGTGAGGGCGCCGAGTCGAGGAGCCGCTGACCCGAGTCGGACGTGGTCGGGATCACCGGGCCGGCGTTGAGGTCGACAAGCGGGTTCGCGCCCTCGGCCTCGAGATCCATCATGTTGATGATCGACGTCAGCTCGACGCCGGCGAACTTGTTCATCTCGGTCTTCGGCCGATCCTTCGTCGAGGTCCGCGCCAGCGCGATCGAGTGGATCGACACCGGCCCGATGCCGAGATCCTCCTCCTCGTCGTCCTCCTCCTCGTCGTCATCGTCCATCGCGTCGTAGACCTCGGTGCCGGCGCGCTTGCCCTCGGCGTATCCGAAATCTTCGTCCTCGTTGTCATCGCGCCAGCCGTCCGTGGGGCCGCAGGTATCGAGCAGCTCGCGCGCGAGCTCGGGTGCAGCGAGCAAGAGACCGTTGCGGTGCGCGCAGCGGGTCAGCGCCTCGTTCAGCTCGCCGGCGGTCTGGTAGCGAGTGTCGGCGTCGATCGCGAGCGCCCGCTGCATGATCTTGTCGAGGTCGGCCGGCAGCCCGGGCACCTTCTTCGACAGCACGGGGACCGATTGCGAGTAGATCTCCTCGGCGGACGTCGTCAGGCCGGCGTGCACGAACAGCCGCTCGCCGGTGAGCACCTCGTACATGCAGACGGCGAGCGAGTAGAGATCGCTGCGATGATCGAGGGGCTCGCTCTTCGCCTGCTCGGGCGACATGTAGCCGATCTTCCCCTTCACCTTGTAGAACAGCGAATTGTGCGTCGCTGCCTTTGCGATGCCGAAGTCGGTCAACTTCACCTCGCCGGTGTACGAGACGAGGATGTTCGACGG
>JAYUYE010000929.1:0-7567 GCA_043752985.1 Myxococcales bacterium | reverse complement strand
TGCCCGCCTGGCGCAGCGCTTCGGCCGCGGACATCGTCTCGCCGCGATACTCCGCGTCGCCTTCGCCGATCATTCCGAGCGCGAGGTGGGCGAGCGGTGCGAGATCTCCGGAGGCCCCGACAGATCCGCGCGCGGGGATCACCGGATGAACGCCAGCGTTGAGCAGCTCGCACAGCCGTTCGCAACACACCGCGCGGGCTCCGCTGCGACCGGTCGCGAGCACGGCGGCGCGCAGCAGCATCATGGCGCGGACGCAGTCGCGGGACAGCGGTAGCCCGACGCCCGCGGCGTGAGAGCGCACCAGGTTCTGCTGGAGCTGCACGACCTGGCCGGCGGAGATCCGGACCTCGGCGAGCGCGCCAAATCCCGTGTTGACGCCGTAGACGGCAGGCGCGGAGTCGCCGCCACGGACGACCGCGTCGACCACTTCGCGGGCGCGGACCATCGCCGCATGGGCGCGGGTGCCGATCTCGACCCGCCGGCCGTCACGGGCCACGGAGGCGATCGCTTCGAGGCTCAGATCGTCGTCACCGAGACGCAAGGGCGCTGACACGGCGGCTGTATAACCCAAATGCGCGGAATGACGGTCCCCTGCGTTGACACTCCGCCCGCTGATCTGATGATCTTTGGTGGACTTGGGTACGCCACCCGAAGACGAACCGGGCGCCGATGAGGGCGCTGCTGGGACTCCTTCCGCTGATCCTGCCGCGAGGCCGATCGCTGCGGGCGATCATGCCTCCGGTCCTACCTCGGGTGTTCCCGAGAACCGCCCGAGCGCGGGCAGCCTGGCGTCTCGGATCGACGCGATGATGGACGGTCCCGAGATGAACGAGAGTGGTGGTGTCGACCTCGACATGGACGACATGGTCGAGGTGGACGAGCATCCGGCGCGACCTCCGGTCGTGGTGCGGCCGGCGGTGCCCGCGCTGCCACCGCCGCCGCCGAACCGGCCGATCGTGGTGGTGCCGCCGCGGGTTCCGGGCGTGCCTAGCTCGATCAAGATGCCGCCGATCGCACCGCGCCCACCCGGCGTGATGCGGGCGACAGGACCTGTCGCGGTCGTTCCCGCGGCCGTGCCGTCGGTCGCGATCCCACCCGCGATCCAGGTGCCGCCGGTGACGCCCGCCCCGGACGACCACAAGACCGACGAGGCGCCGCGCGCGCTGCGACCGTCGAGCAACGGTTCACTCGCCACGCTCGAGACCCGCGGGAGCAAGCCGCCGCCGTCGCCGCCGCCGCCGCCGCCGTCGTTCGGCGATCTGGATCTGCCGCAGGGCACTGATCTCGCGGGGCTGTCGGAGGGCGGCGTCGAGGTCGGCACCGCGACGCCGAATATCGTCGTCGACCAGCCGCTCGAGGCGTCACTCGAGTCACCGACGGTCATCGATCGCGCGCTCGAGGAGCTCGGCGATGCCGGCAGCGAGAAGCGCGCCGAGACTTTCTCGAAGGAGCTCGAGGCGACCACGGATCCCGCCGCCGCCGCGTATCTCGCGTACGAGCTCGGTGAGCTGTACGAGCGCCGGCTCGCCGACGAGGCGCGCGCGGTCAAATCGTACGGTCGCGCACTGACGTTGGATCCAGCGCTGCGGCCGAACCTGTGGGCGATCCGCCGCGTGTTCTATCGCCGCGGGCTGTGGCCGAACCTCGCAAAGCTGATCGGCGCCGAGGTCGGGTACGCCCGCGATGACTACGAGCGCGCGGATCTGCTGCTCGAGAAGGCGCGCGTGCTCGGTCACCAGATGAACGACATCGCGGAGGCGCGGGCTGCCCTCGACGAGGCGGTCCGGATCTCGCCGAAGCACCAGGGCGCGTTGCTCGAGCTCGAGCGGCTCGCCGCGAAGGCCAACGACATCCCCGCGCTGCTCGATGTCTGGGAGCAGCTCGCCGACGCCGTCGAGCATCCGGCGCGCAAGATCAGCTACTGGATCGAGGTCGGTCGGCACGCCGGCACCACCGATTACGCTCGCGCGCAGTCCGCGTTCGAGAAGGCGGCCGAGCTCGCCGCGAACGCGCCCGCCGCCGAGCGCGTCGCTCGCGAGCGGTTGCGCGTCGCCGAGGAGAACGGCACGCCCGAGGATGTCGCAGCCGCGATCGAGGGTCTCGCCACGCTGCTGCTCGCCGCGTTTGGACTCGCGGGACCCGATCCCAGTGGTGCTGCCGGTGGCTCGGCAGAGCATCAGACCGATCGCGCCACGGCGATCCGGCGCGAGCTCGTCGCACTTCGCCGCCGCCAGGCGCAGCTCGCGCGCGCCACGCAGCCGGAGCGCGCGTGGGACGTCCTCCAGCAAGCGCTCGCGCTGTCGCCCGGCGAGCCGGTCGTTCTCGCGGATCTCACCGAGCTCGCCGAGGAGCTCGGCCGCTACGAAGATCTCGCCGAGCTAGTGCAGAGCTGGCAGGCGGTCGAAGGGGATCCGGCGCGCGCGATGGTGCTCTCGATTCGCCGGGCCGATGCACTGCTGCGCGGTGGCCAGCGCGATCAGGCGCGCGCGCTGCTCGCGTCGCTCGAGGCGAGCGCACCGGGCTTCATCGTCCTGACATCGGCAGCGGAGCGCGATGCGCTGGGCCGCGCGGATGCCGGCGACCTCGCGAAGACATACATCGCCGCTGCGCACGCGGCGCTGCTCGGCAGCTGGCTCGGACCCGGGCAGACGCCGTCGCCGGATCACAATGCGGCGGCTGCGCTCTACGTCCAGGGCGCCGAGCTGCTCGCGTACGAGATCGGCGGAGCCGAGGCGCTCGAAGAAGCACGCGGCGTTCTCGGCAAAGCGCTCGAGGCCGTGCCGGGATATCCGCCCGCGCTCGAAGCGCTGACCGAGCTCGACGACACCACGGGCAACGTCGGCGACTCGCTCGCACGGCTGCGCGCTGCCGCGGGCAGGGTCAGTGGAGACGCGCGGCGCGCGATCCTCGAGCGCGGAATCCGGCTCGCGCGCACGCACGGCGATCTCGAATCCGTGCTCGAGCTCGAGCGCGAGGTGATGATCATGGCGCCCGGCGAGCTCGGGCTCCGGTGGCGCCTCGAGTCGACGCTCGCCCAGCTCGGCCGCGACGACGACCGCGCGGTGCTACTCGTCGAGATCGCGAGCGCGGAACCGGACCCCACGCGGCGCGGGACCGCGCTGCTCGCGGCGGCACGGCTGCGTGAACGCGCCGGGGCGGTCGAGGCAGCGACGGATCTGTATCGCCAGGTGATCGCGCTGTGGCCCGACGACTCGTTCGCCCGCGAGTCACTGATCGACCTGCTGCGCGCTCAGGAGCGCTGGACCGAGCTCGTCACCGAGCGGCGCGCCGAAGCGCGGGCGATGCCCGACGGTAAGGTCGCCCGCCGCGCCTTGCGCGAGGCAGCGTGGGTGCTCGAGGTCCGGCTCAAGGACGTCGCGTCCGCCGCCGCAGTCTACGAGGAGTGGCTGCAGCGGTTGCCCGAAGATCGCACCGCGCTCGAGGGCGCGGCCCGGTCGCGCGCGCAGTTCGGAGACCGCAACGGCGAGGTCGTCGCGCGGCGCGCGATCGCGGAGCTCGATCCGAGCCCCGAGGTTCAGTGGTTGCTGGGCCGCGCGCTCGAGCGGGCAGGCCAGTTCGACGAGGCAGCGGACGTCTATCGTGCGCTCGCGGTGCGCGAGGAGCCGTCGGTCGCCGCAACCAGTGCCGCCTTCGGCCTCGCGGATCTCGCCGCGGGACGCGCCGACACGGTGATGCGGCTCGAAGCGACGAGCGCGCTCGCGGGACGCGTCGCCGATCCGCGACTCGCCGCCGCGCTCGCCGAGGACAGCGGCTGGATGTATGCGCTCGTGCTCGAGGACTTCGAGCGCGCGGCGCTGTCGTTCGCCGCGGCGATCGCGCAAGACCCCGATCGCCGCGGTGCGCTTCTCGGCGCGGCCCTCGTCGCGGCGCGGCGCGGCGATCCTGCTGCACTGTCGATTGCGTACGACGGACTCGCGCAGTCAGTGCAGATGCCGGAGGCGGCCGCCGCCCTCCACATGCGAGCTGCTGCCGTCGCGGCCGCGAGCGGAGATACCGAGCTCGCGAACCAGCGGGTCGCTGCCGCGCGGGCGAGCTCGCCCGATGATGTCAGCGCACTGCTCGTCCTCGCAGAGGCAAGCGCGACGCCACCAGCGGTCGATGCGGGCTCCGACGACAACACGATCATCGATCCGCTCCTCGCCCGCGCCGAGGTGCTCGAGCTCCGTAGTGCGCTCGCGGATGATCCGGCCGCGCAGATCTCGTGGGAGCTCGATCGAGCAGAGGCTCTCGAGCTCGCCGGCCGGATGCGCGAAGCCGGTACGGTCGTCGCGTCGGTGTTGAAGACGCAGCCGTCGGACCTGCGCGCGCTCGAGTCGTTGCGCAGGATGGCGAAGCGAAGCGGGGACAACACGACCTGGGCGCACGCGAGCTTCCAGCTTGCCAAGAACCTCGGCGACCCGGACGCGAAGCTCGCGCTGCTCCGCGATGCGGTCAGTGTCTATGACGGCTCCGATCTCGAGAACGGCACGGAGCTGACGCTCGCGACCTGCAAGCGAATCCTCGCGGTAGATCCGGGCGCCGACGAGCTCGAACGTCTGCTCGACCTGTTGCGCGAGCGCGCCGACGTCCGCGGGCTGATCGCAACGATCAGCAATCGCCTCACGTTCCTCGAAGCCGAGGAGCGCCCGGCGTCGGAGCTGGTGCCGCTGCTGCTCGAGCGCGCGACCGTCCTGCACGGGCTCGGCGAGACCCAGCACGCGATGGCCGACCTCGATGCACTGCTCGATCGCTCGGCGAGTCACGTCGAGGCACTGCGGTTCCGCGCCGACCTTGCGTTTCAGGCCGGCGAGGTCCAGCTGGCGGTCGCGCTGTGGCGCCGACACCTCCAGGCAGAGACCCGGCCGCAGCGCCGAGCCGAGGTCGAGCTCCAGCTGGCGCAGGTGCTCGCCGAGAACGTCAACGACGTCGCGGGTGCGATCGAGAACCTCGAGCGTGTCGTCGAGACCAAGCCCGATGATGCGCAGCTGCGCGAGCGCCTGCTCGCCCTCTGTCTGCGTGCGAATGACTGGGAGCGCGCGTCGCGCGAGCTGCGCGTCCTCGGCCGGCTGCGCACCACGCCGCAGGAGAAGGCCCGCGAGGAGCTGCGGCTCGGCCTCATGCTGCGCGACAAGCTCAGCGATCGCGGAGCCGCTCGGCTCGCGCTCGACCGTGCCCGCACGCTCGATCCGTTGAACCTCGACGTCGTTCGCGAGCTCGCCGAGCTGCTCGAGATGCCGGCGCGCATGCAGGTGCTGACGAACACCGCGAGCAGCTTCCGCGCTTCGATCAACCAGAGCCCGACGAGCGCACTGCTCTACGAGCGTCTCGCGCAGGTCACGGGATGGCAGAGCGACGTCGACGCGCGCTGGCTCGCCCTCGTCGGCGTCGAGGCACTCGGCACACCATCGGTGGATCAGCGCCAGGTGCTCGCGCAAGGCCGGCAGATGCTCGGTGCGCCGACACGGACCAAGCTCGACGACGCATATCGCAATGCGTTGCGCGGCGGCTCGCTCGGACCGCTCGCGGATCTGTGGACCGCGATCGCCCCGGCCGTGCAGGTCGCGACCGGGGTGGACCCCGGCAAGCTTGGCTTTGTCCGCGGCGATCGGATCGCGATCAAGAAGCTCGGCGAGAAGTACGAGCCGCTAGCCGTGGCGCTCGCGTGCTTCGGCGTCGACGACGTCGAGATCTACGTCAGCGCGGCGCGCGTCGGTATCGCACGCGCGCTCGCCGCCGAAACTCCGATCCTGTGCATCGGTGCTGACGTCGCGACCGCTGCGATGCCGCAACATCGATTTCAGCTCGGCCGCGCCGTCGCCACGCTCGCCGAAGGTCTCGCCACGTTGCTTGAGCTGCGCGAGAGCGAGCTCGGCTGGACGATAGCCGCCGCGCTGCGCGCTGCCGATGTCACCACGATCCCTGAGGGGATCAGCGAGCACGTCGTCGGCGAGGACGCCACGATCGCAGAGCGCGCCAAGGTCATGAAGAAGGAGATGGGGCGCAAAGCCAAGGCCGCGGTTGTGCAGCTCGTCCAGACGAAGGCCAAGGAGCTCGCGAACGTCGATGAGTTCCGCAAGCTCGCGCTTGCCGTCGGGCATCGGGCCGGACTCTTGTGGTGCGGCGATCTCGCGGTCGCGCACGCGCAGCTCGATGTAGGCAAGGGTGGCAAGGCGCTCGCAGACAGCCCGAGTGCGCTCGAGCTGACTGCGTGGTCGATCTCCGACGATCACCTGAAGCTGCGCGAGAGGCTCGGCGTAGCACTCAAGGGGGCCCGATGAGCACGCCCCCGAAGCCACCCGCCAAGGGCTCCCCCAAGGGACCCACGAAACCGTTCCTCGGCGGCGACGATCTCAACAACGAGCTCGACGCCTGGGATGCCACGTTCGATGCACTGCACGCCGAAGACGCCGGCGGCGCACCTGCCAACCAGGAAGTCATGGAGTGGCCGGCCGCCGCGCTGGACGCGACGATCCTGACCCTGGCCGCGGCACCCGCGGATCTCGACCTCGAGGACCAGATGACGCTCGATCGCGCGATCGAGGAAGAGTCGGACGACCTCGAGGAAGCGACGCTCGCGCCCGCTGATCCGGTGGGCAGCGCAGGCAGCTCCGGCAGCGCCCGCATGGCCGCGACCACGGTGGATACGTTCGACGGCGACATCGTCGAGGGCCGCGAGACCGATTTCTCCGATGTCGGCGCGAACAGTCCGCCGGCTGCACTCGGCGAGATCCTCGGACGTCACACCACCGCCCCGCCTCTCGACGATATCGACCAGACGCGAATCCTGGTCTATCCGACCACGCGGGCGCAGCCGCGGCGCGGCGCTCCGACGCAGCCGCCTCCGCTCGAGGATGACGACGAGGTGTTCACCTCTGCGTCGCGCCCGATCGCGCCGCCACCTCCGTTCGGCGATACTGCGTTCGACGAGGATCCGCTCGTTCCGCCGCCGCCGGCACCGGAGCAGCGCCGCGGACCCGCGATCATCCGCCGCACACAGGCCGGGCTGGGCACCGGGTCCGCGCGCGACGAGTCGCGACAGACGCCGGCGCACGGCGTCGAGGCTTCGGAGTTCGCGGAGCGCACGCGCATCCAGCACATCGGCGAGATCGAGGAGCAGCGTCACGCGTCGCGGCCGGCTTCGAAGACCGCACCGCCGCCGATCGAAGAGGACGAGTACGAGATCGAGATCGACGCGTCGGCCTCGACGTCGATGCAGGCCGCTCCGACTCCCATCGCGGCGGAGGTCTCTGGCGAGCAATCGATGCGGCGCACGGCACACGTCGTCCGGCGCACCGAGAACGTGACCCGGCCGCCGCCGATGGCGTTCCGGTCACCATCCGAGGACGAGGTGTCGATGGAGCTCGACGCCATGACGCCGCCGCCTGCCGCGGGTCCAACGCCAGAGGATGACTTCTCGGACGTCGCCGCGGCTGTCGGTGCGAACGCCGAAGATTCGTTCGACGAACCACTTGCACCGACGCGCGCGCGCCGGCCGTCGACCCCGAGCGCTGCACCCGTCGTCCTCGATCTCGACGATCCGCGGCCGTCGGCGGGCCTCGACGACGCC
>JAYUYE010000928.1:0-3057 GCA_043752985.1 Myxococcales bacterium | reverse complement strand
CAGCGCTGCCGGCGCGCGCGACCGAGGTATTCTCGACCACGATCGACAATCAGCCGTTCGTCAACGTTCACGTCCTCCAGGGCGAGCGCGAGATGGCGGCCGACAACAAGTCGCTCGCGCAGTTCGAGCTCACCGGGATTCCGCCGGCGCCGCGGGGTGTGCCCAAGCTCGAGGTCGCGTTCGACATCGATGCTGATGGGGTGCTCAGCGTCTCGGCGCGGGACCATGGCACGGGCCGCAACCAGCGCATCACGGTGACGCCGTCAACCGGCCTCTCCGAGCACGACATCGAGCGGCTCGTCGCGGAGAGTACGCAAATGGCCCAGGACGATCAGATCCGCCGCCTGCTCGCGGAGGCTCGCAACAAGGGCGAGGGCCTGCTCTACTCCTCCGAGAAAGCCATGTCCGAGTTCGGTGCACTGCTCCCCGAGGACGAGCGTGAGTTCCTCGTCCAGGAGCTCGCGGAGTGTCGCGCGGGACTCGACGGAGAGGACCTGCCGTTCGTGCAGGAGACCGTCGATCGGCTCGAGGTCTCCGCGCAGCGCATCGGTGAGGCGATCTACGCGGCCGCGGACACCGACTCCGGGGGCTCGGGTAGCACCTGATGGCGCGCCGCAAACGAGACTACTACCAGGTGCTCGGCGTGGCGCGTGACGCGTCGGAGACCGACATCAAGCGCGCGTTCCGTGAGCTCGCGCGCAAGTATCACCCGGACGTCAACTCGGCCGACGCGGGCGAGAAGTTTCGCGAGATCAACGAGGCCTACGCCGTACTGTCGGAGCGAGACACGCGCGCCCGCTACGACCGCTGGGGCCACGCCGACGACAGCTCGAGCGGGCTCGGTGCCGTGGTCGACGCGGCGCAGGAGATCATCAACGATGTCTTCCGGCGGCGGCGCGGCAAGCAGAAGGGCAGGGACATCCGCTACACGCTCGAGGTCAGCTTCGAGGAAGCGGCGTTCGGTGTCAGCAAGACGATCACGCTACCGAACGACTCGTCGCCTTCGACGTCGCCGCGCGAGCTGACGGTCGTGATCCCTGCCGGCATGAAGGAAGGCACGGTCAAGACGCTGCGCGGGGAGGGCGAGCTTGGCAAAGGTGGCGCTGCGAACGGTGACCTCCACGTCCAGGTCCGGATCGCGGAGCACGCGACGCTCCGCCGCGACGGTCTCGATGTCCGCAGCGACCTGATGATCACGTTTCCGCAGGCCGCACTCGGCGCGGTGATCGAGGTGGCCACCCTCGACGGGCCGGTGAAGATCCGGATCCCGGAGGGCACGCAACCCGGCGGTGTGTTCCGCATTCGCGGTCGCGGCGTTCCGCAGGCATCCGGCAAGGCGGCGCCGCGTGGCGACCACCTCGTCGAGATCCGGGTCGAGGTCCCGACCGAGCTCAGCCCACGCCAGCGCGAGCTGATCGAGGAGCTCGGACGCAGCGAGGGGCAGGCGCAGCTGCCAGCAGCACGCCCGAAGGGCCTGCTCGATCGCGTGCGTTCGCTGCTGGACGAATGACTCGCAGCACCGCTCTCGCGCTCGCTTTGCTCGGCGCCTGTGGAGCGCGGGTCACCAAGGGCGAGTGGGTCGAACGCGAGGGCGAGCCGCGCCTCGGTCAATCGCACGCGACCGACGAGCGTGTCCAATCCGGTGCGCCGATCGATCTCTCGAAGCTCGATGCCGCCGCGATCGATGCGCTCGACGAGGCGACCGTACTCATCGCACTCCAGCGGATCGGCGATGCGGCACCCGCGGCGCGGCTCGCCCTTCGCGCAGCGCGCCTCGCGTACCACCGCGGGGACGAGGCCGAGGCGAGAGCATTGCTCGCGCGCGCGTCGAGCGCGGCCGACGAGACCACGGTGCATGCCGAGCTCGCGGCACTCGCGAAGGGGCTCGCCGCCCCGCCGGTCGATCCGAACCTCGTCGCGGTGCTGCTGCCGCTGACCGGCCGGTTTGCCTCGATCGGCTCGGAGCTGCGCGTCGCGATCCAGCTCGCGCCGGCCAGCGGTACGAAGTGGCTGTTCCTCGACACGCGCGGCGATCCCGACGGTGCCGCGGCAGCGGTCGAGTCCGCCGTCGCGAAGGGAGCTGTCGGGATCCTCGGTCCGGTCGGGCACCGCGAGGCGATCGTTGCCGCGCGTGCAGCGTCGCTCCATCAGCTTCCGATCGCACTGCTCGCGCCGGCGGATGGCGCAGATCCAGCGACCGGCGTGTTCCGGCTCGTCGCTTCGCCGGCCGATGAAGGTCGCGAGGTCGCGCGGCTCGCCGCTGCCGAGAATTTTCCGACGGTCGGCGTGTTCACGCCCCGCGATGACGTGGGCCAGGAAGCGGCCGAAGCGTTCATCGCCGAGGCGACGAAGCTCGGGCTCGCGGTGACCGGGCAGGGTGCCTACGATCCGACGAGCGGCGATCTCGAAGCCGACGTGAAGCGGTTCTTGAACCTGATCCCGGCGCAGAACCCGCGGCTCGCCGCGCACCTCGCGAGGAACGGGAAGAAGGGGTGGATCACGTTCTCGCCGGAGATCCCGTATTCGCTGCTGTTCCTGCCGGACCGCTATGATCGCGCTGCGATCGTCGCCGCGTTCCTGCCGTACTACGGCGTCGAGCTGCGCACGACCGAGTTTCCGGATCCCGCGCGCCTCCAGCGCAAGCACGGCGGTCACCTGCCGCAGGTCGTACAGCTCGTAGGTGGAAGCGGGTGGAACCATCCGTCGTTGCCGATCCGCGGCGGCAGCGCCGTCCAGGGCGCGATGATCGTCGATGCGTTCATCGGCGATCAGGGCGGAGACACGGGTGCGCAGTTCGCCGCGGCCTTCCAGCAGCGCACGAGCCGCACACCGAGCTCGGCGGCCGCGCAGGCCCATGATGCCGCGATGCTCGTCGGACTGGCGCGTCGCGAGATCGGTGCCGCCAAGGACCCACGGGCCGCGCTGCGCTCGGCGATCGCCCGCGCCAAGCTCGACGACGGCGCGTGCGGGCCTGCTGCGATGGATTCCGAGGGCGAGCTTGCACGCGAGATCAACGTCCTCGAGGTCCAGGGCGACCAGCTGATCGTGGCTCCGTAA
>JAYUYE010000927.1:0-3062 GCA_043752985.1 Myxococcales bacterium | reverse complement strand
CGTGAGGTGCCTCGACGACGACATCGTGCTCGGCCTGATCGAGGGCCGGCTCGCCGTGCCCGTCCTCGCGGACGTCGACGATCACCTGGACAGCTGCGCCACCTGCCGGGATGTCGTCGCGCAGGTCGCGCGCGCCCAGACGCCGGCGCACGTTCTGCCGCGCGGCCACGCGCTCGGTCGCTACGTGATCGGGGACCTGCTCGGGACGGGGGCGATGGGCCGCGTGTACTCGGCGTGGGAGCCCGAGCTCGATCGCCGCGTCGCGATCAAGGTTCTCGTCGCGGTCGGCGAGGATGCGCGCGAGCGAATCCTGCGCGAGGCGCAGGCGATGGCGAAGCTCGACCACCCGAACGTTGTCGGCGTGCACGAGGTCGGAACGTCCGATGACGGTGTGTTCGTCGCGATGGAGCTCGTGGACGGCGAGACGCTACGCGCCTGGGCTGCCGCGCAACCGCGCACGTGGCGCCAGGTCGCCAGCGTGCTTGCCGAGATCGCGCGAGGTCTCGAGGCCGTGCACGCGGCCGGTGTCACGCATCGCGACATCAAGCCCGACAACATCATCGTCGGTAGTGACGGCCGGACCCGGCTCGGTGACTTCGGCCTCGCGCGCTCGGGCGTCGCGGATCCCGTTGCACCGGCGACCGACACCGAGCTCGCGGTCGGTACCCCCGTCACAGCAATCGCCGGCACGCCCGCGTACATGGCGCCCGAGGTTCTGCGCGGTGGCAGCGCCACGGCGGCGAGCGACCAGTTCAGCTTCGGGGTGATGGCGTACGAGGTGCTCGCCGGGAAGCGACCGTTCACTGGCACGACCTGGAAGGACTTGCTGAAGGCGATCGAAGCGGGCAGCGGTTCCGCGCTGCGCACCGTGCCGGGCTGGCTCGACGAGCTCGTGCGCCGTTGTCTCGCCGTGGATCCCGCGAAGCGATTCTCGTCGGTGCGCGCGGTGGCCGATGTGATCGCGGCGAAGTCGGCGCAACGCAGCCCGGCGGTGATGCTCGGCGGTGTCCTCGCGGCGGCGGTGCTCGCGAGCGGACTGACCCTGCTCGTCGTCAGCGAGAAGTCGGTCGCGATCCACTGCGATCAGGTGGGAGCGCAGGAGCTCGCCGCGACATGGAGCCCGGACGCACGCGTGCGCCTCGGTTCGCTCGGTGCCCCCGCGCTCGCCGCGATCGATCGGTGGGCCGCGCAGTGGACGGCCGCGCGCGAGGCGACCTGCCGCGCGGTGAAGAGCCAGCCGGCTGCGACGACCGTCGCCCGCGATCGCTGCCTCGATCAACGGCGCGCCGAGCTCGGTGCGCTGCTCGCGCGTCTCGAGACACGTGCAGAGACCTCTCCTGCGGCTGGCGATCGGATCGCCGACGCGCTCGCGGCGCTGTCGCGACCCACCGAGTGCGCGGCCGTGGTTGCCGGCTCCGCGGATCCCTTGCCCCTCGATCCAGCGCTTGCCGAGATCGCGCGCGAGGTCGAGCGCGGCCTTCCCACGATCCGCGCTGCGAACGCACTCGGTGACTCGCGGCCCGTCCTCGCGACCGCAGCAAGCCTCGTCGAACGCGCGCGCCTCAGCACGCATGCACCAACGCTCGCCGAGGCACTGCTCGCGCATGCGGAGACCTTGCGCGGTGCAAGCCAGCTCGCGGACGCGCAGGTCGCCGCTCGTGATGCGCTCGCCGCCGCAGAGCGCGGTCATGACGACGCGACCGCGGCGCGCGCGTGGATCGCTCGGGTCGCGACGGCTGGCGATCGTCGCGAGCTCGCGCTAGCCGAGGACTTCGGCACGATCGCCGCCGCGGCCGTAGATCGCGCGGGTGCACCGCCGCACCTGGTTGCGACGCTGCTCCGGTTGCGCGGTCTCATCGCCTACAATCGAGGTCTGTTTGCCGAGGCGAGGGCGCTGCTCATCGAGGCACGCAATACGTTCACCGCGAGCGCCGGTGCCAGGTCGCTCGAGCTCGCGGCCGTTGACTCCGCGCTCGGCTCCGTTGCGCGCGCCGAGGGCGATCTCGATGGGGCCGAAACCTGGCATCGCCATGCCCTGATGATCGATCGCGAGCTACGCGGCGCCTCGCACCCTGACATCGCGCGCGACCTCCACAACCTCGCCGGAGTGCTCCGCCTTCGCGGCGATCTCACGGCGGCCGCCGCGACGTACAAGGAAGCACTTGCGATCGAGGAAGCGACCCGCGGTCCCCGGAGCATCGAGGCCGCGCTGACCCACAACTCCCTCGGCCTCGTACACCTCGCGAACAAGAGCTGGGCCGCGGCGCGCACGGAGCTCGTGATCGCGCGCGATCTGTTGATCGCCGCAGACCACGGCGACCGGGCGTTCGCACACCACAACCTTGGCCTGGTCGAGGCGGCGGTCGGCGATCACCGGCTGGCGCTGAACCACTACGCGCTCGCAGCCGGGGTCTACGCGGCCACGATCGGAGACGGCACCGCACCCGCAATCCGCTTGCTGCTCGACCGTGCACGCTCCGAGCTCGAGCTCGGGAACACGATCGGGAGGCAGCACGCGCAGCAGGCGATCGACGCAGCACGCAAGGTCGGGATCCACTGGATCGAGGTCGCCGCGCAGGAGCTGCTCGCTGGCGGGATGATGGCGCGCAACCGCAAGATGCCCGTGCGTGATCCGGCGGCGCCCGTCGAGATCCGGACCGAGCCGCCGATCCGCGGCACCGCCACCACGCAGCCGGCCGAGGTCACGCCGACGCCCGAGCCCCTGAAACCGCAGCCCACCCGCGACGTTGGCGTCTACGGCTCGACCCAGCCCTGGTAGCGGGCGATTTCCATGCGCCGGTCGGCGCGCCGGTTCGTTGAAGGATCGATGCTGACCCGCCGCAATCTCCTCCACTTCGGTTTCGGTTCTCTCGTCCTCGCCGGCTGTAGCGGCCGCGCAGCCTCCGCGCCGCGCGACGCGATCGCACCGACGCCTCACACCGACGACGACGACGATCTACCGCCGGTGCCCGAGACCTGCGTCGCCGTCGCGACCGCCGACAACATCGAAGGTCCGTTCTACAGGCGCGGTGCACCGAATCGGTCCACCTTGGTGCAGCCGT
>JAYUYE010000926.1:0-3069 GCA_043752985.1 Myxococcales bacterium | reverse complement strand
ACCTCGAGCTGTGGCGGATGGACGCCGACGGCAAGAACCTCAAGCAGCTGACGAACCAGCCCGGCTACGACGGCGGTGCGTTCTTCTCGGCCGACTGCACGAAGATCGTATGGCGGTCGTCGCGCCCGCAGGGCAAGGACCTCGAGGAGTACAAGGCGCTGCTCGCGCAGAAGCTCGTCAAGCCGACGCGGATGGACCTCTACGTCGCGAACGCGGATGGCTCCGACGCGCGGCAGATCACCTACCTGCCGGGCGCGTCGTTCGCGCCGTTCTTCCTTCCTGACGGCAAGCGCGTGCTGTTCTCGACGAACCAGGCGAACCCGCGCAGCCCCGAGTTCGACATCTTCGCGGTCAACATCGACGGCACGAACCTCGAGCAGATCACGTTCGCCGGCGGCTTCGATGGCTTCCCGGTATTCTCGCCTGACGGCAAGACGCTCGCGTTCTCGTCGAACCGGCGCGACGTCGTCGATGGCAAGTACCGCGTCACCGGCACGCCCGCGGGCGACAAGGATACGAACGTGTTCCTCGCCGACTGGGTCGATGCACCGGCCGCGACTGCCTCGGCCGAGACCGCGAGCGCCGAACGCATCGCCTCGATGGTCGGCTACCTCGCGGATGACAAGCGCGATGGCCGCGGCGTGGGGACCAAGGGCCTCGAGGACACGATGGCCACGCTCGAGAAGCAGCTGAGCGAGCTCGGCGTCGAGCCCGGCGTTGGTGGCAGCTGGCGTCAGCCGTTCGAGGTGACGACCGAGGTCAAGCGTGGTGCCAAGACCGCGCTGACGATCGACGGCAAGGTCGTCGACGCGGCCGACTTCGCCCCGCTGGCAGCGAGTGCGAGCGCATCGGTCACCGGTGACATCGTCGCGGTTGGCTACGGCCTGTTCGACGACGCGAGCAAGCTCGACGATTACAAGGGCAAGGCCGTGAAGGGCAAGATCGCGCTCGTCTACCGGTTCACGCCGGGCGAGCCCAAGCTCGATCCGACCACGGCGGCGCGGCTCGCGGACCTCCGCCACAAGGCGTTCGTGGCGAAGCAGAAGGGGGCGAAGGCGCTCCTCGTCGTCGACGCGGGTGACCCCAAGCAGGCTGAAGCCGAGCTGCCGAAGCTCTCGGCCGCGGAGAGCGAGTCACAGATCCCGATCATCGTGATCACACGCAAGGCAGCGGCGGGGCTCGACAAGGGTAAGCACCTCGTCAAGCTCACGGTCGCCCTCGAGCCCGTGCGCACGAAGACCGCAAACCTCGTCGGAGTCATCCGTGCGGGTGCCGCGGTCAAGCAGCCCGGCGTCGTCGTGATCGGCGCGCACATGGATCACCTCGGGATGGGCGGACCGAATGCGCTCGATCCGCAGGTCAACGATGTCCACAACGGCGCCGACGACAATGCGTCGGGGGTCGCCGTGTTGCTCGAGGTCGCGCGCAATCTCGCCGCCACCAGGTCCGCGGTCGCGCGCGACGTCTACATCGTGGCGTTCTCCGCCGAGGAGATGGGCGATCTCGGCTCGTTCCACTACACGAAGAACCTGCCGACCAAGGATCCGATCGTCGCGATGCTCAACCTCGACATGGTCGGGCGGATGCGGATGAGCCAGCTCCACGTCAACGGTGGAGACTCGGCGAAGGAGTGGAAGGACATCGTGACGCCGGCGTGTAAGACCGCGCGAATCGAGTGCACGGTCACCGGCTCGGGCTACGGCCCGTCCGATCACATGCCGTTCTACGTCGCCGGGATCCCGGTGCTGTTCTTCTTTACCGGCAACCACCTCGACTATCACACCGCCAAGGACGACGCGTCGAAGATCAATGCGATCGGCGCCGCCAAGGTCGCAGCGATCACGACGGAGGTCGCCACCACCGTCGCGAATCGCGCGACGCAGCTGACCTATGTGAAGTCGCCGCCCGAGCTGCTACGCGGTGGCGACATGCGCCGGCGCGGCGCATCGCTCGGTACGGTGCCGTCGTACAGCGAGGATCCGAATCAACCCAAGGGCGTGTTGCTCTCCGACGTCGTCCCCGACGGTCCGGCGGCGAAGGCCGGGCTCAAGGGCGGCGATCTGATCATCCAGATCGGGACCACCGAGATCGCGAGCGTCAGCGACCTGATGTACGTGCTCGGCGCGGCAAAGCCTGGCGAGAAGACGACGGTGACGTTCGTGCGCAACGGCAAGCAGGACAAGATCGACGCGACGTTCGGCACGCCACGCTCCCGCTGAGCGCGGCAGGTGCTAGGGATCGAGCTCGTCGAGCTTGGCGATCAGATCGTCGGCGACGGCGTGCGCCTGCGCGAGATTGTCTTCGGCGTCGGTGAGCTGCTTGCGAAGCGTCTCGACGTCGCGCTCCTGGGCGGCGACCTCTCCGCGCGTTGTGCGCAGCGCGGCCTCGAGTCGGTGCCTCTCGGCCTTGATCCGTGCGCGCTCCGGTTCGCCACGCTTGCGCTCCGCGGCGGCCTCCTCGCGTTCAGCGGCTTCGGCGGCTGCCTTCCGCGTGCGTAGATCGGCGAGCTCGTCACGCGAGGGCTTGTCCTCCGCGGCAGCGGCCTTCGCAGGTTTCTTCTTCGCGGGCGCGAGCTCATCCTCGACGGGATCTTCGTCGGCGCGGTGGTCGAGGATGCTCATCGCCTCGAAGCCCGGTGGGTCGCGATCGGCTGCGATCGCGCCGGGTGGATCGGGATCCCAGCTACCGGTTGCGGCAAGCGCGGCGAGCGTCTGCGTCACCTTGCGTAGCGTGCTTTCAGTGGCAGCATGGCCGGCATCGCCGAGGATCCGCGTCGCACGTGCGCGCAGCGTTGCGATCGCCTCGCGATGCGGTCCACTCGCAGCGAGCCCACCTTTGCGCAGCTTTGCTGCCGTCTCGAACAACGTCTCGAATGCATCGCGCGCGTGCCACCACAGCTGATTGGCGGCCCACGAGGAGATCGTCGGACGACCGAGCGTGCCGAACCGGGTGGCACCCACCTTGTCACCCGCTGCCTTGAGCTCCGCCGCGAGACGCTTGCGCTCGGCAACGAACGAGCCATGGGGAGCTTGGTACAGCTCGGCGACGGCATCGTCGTACGCAGACATG
>JAYUYE010000925.1:0-7616 GCA_043752985.1 Myxococcales bacterium | reverse complement strand
CAGTTGCAGTCGGCGCAGGCCGAGCTGCAACGCATCGCGATGATCCAGCAGGCGCCGAAGAGCGTGTCGCTCGAGGACTCGACGCGCCAACGGTTGCTGGCGGCGCGTGACCAGCTCTTGACGACGGCGCACCGCAGCTCGGGTCCGCTCGCCGCTCTGCCGATGCCGTCGGCGACAGTGAAGACCGAGCCGTTCGCCGAGGCGGCCGCACCGGCCGTCAAGTACATGTCCGACGAGCTCGTGCGGCTGCCGCTGTACAACGACCTCAGCGAGGCCGATCAGACGACAGTGATCGATGCCGTGCGCAGCTTCCAGGCGTAGATCACGGCGCGGCGCAGACCGGCGCGATCGTGAGTGTTGCCACGTTCGCCGGCACGCCGATCGCCTCGAGCCGGTTCTCGAGAGTGATGACGTTGACGCCCGCGCGAACTGACCGCTCGGGCACGAGGAACCTGGCTTCCGTCGCGGGGGCCTCTTGCACCTGGGTGAAGCCGTTGAGGGAGACGGCCGTCAGGGCCGGCGCGCTGAACGTGAAGGTCAGGCGGACGTCGCAGGCGCGCTCGATGCGGACCATCAGCTGCGCCTTTGCGACATGCGCCTCGTTGCGCAGCTCGAGGCCGAGCTTGGTCAGCACGGTCTTGCACGCGTTGCCACGCGGCCCGGCGTCTGTGCCCTTCGCTGCGAGCGTGCAGGCCCAGTACCCATCGAGAGTCGAGATGTCGATGCCCGTGCGCTCGTCGAGGATCGACGGGCCCCAGCCGAGCAGCTTGTGCCGATCCGAGCGCATGCTGCCAAAGTCGATCGTCTCGACGACCGGCACGTTCTTGGCCATGAGCTCCATGAGCTCTGCGCGATCGATGCGGTACAGATTGAAGTTGCTGAACTTGTAGACCTGCTTCGCGCCGACGGCGGCGAGGTTCGCAAGGACGCGGCGATCGTAATCGCGGATCACGCCGTTCGCCTTCTTGCGATAGAGGTGCGGCCACCCGGTCAGGGACCACATGCGGCGGGGCATCGCGAGCGGCCACAGCGACTTGTCGATGAACCGGGAGTCCGGGGTCGTGAAGATCGCGGCGTGGAGATAGTCGGTCCCGGTGAGGTCGAGCACGCGCAGGATCTGACCGCCTGCGTCGGAGGTGTCCTGCGCATCGAGCGCGGCCCAGTAGTGACGCTGAAACGAAGCCTGGATATGGCCGTCCGACATCACGTTCGACATCATGAAGTCGTTGCGGTCGTTGCTCGCCAGGTAGGCGTTGACCTTGGCGACGTCGTCGCGATCCATGACGGATCGCGGATGCGTGAACATGAAGTAGAACGACCACAGGGGCGCGAACACGAGCCAGCCGATCGCGAGCTTGCGGAACAGCTGGCCGCCGGCGAGCCAGCGCTCGATCACGATCGCCGAGCCGATCGCGTAGAACGGCAGCAAGACCTGCGAAGCGAGCATCTGCGAGGCCGCGAGCTGCGCGAACAGGTAGAGGAACGCGAGCGCCGCGATCAACATCCAGATCGCGGTGTCCTTGAGCGCGGCGGTGATGCTCGGCGAGCGCACTGCTTTCCACGCGTGATAGCAGGCGGTGATCCACGCGAGCGGTGTGAACACGAGCGTGATCCGGCGGACCATCGTCGGGATGCCGCCCGAGGTGAACTTGCGGTCGTGGGTCGACGTCGCCCGCTCGAGGAACTGCAAGTGGAGGTCGGCGAGGAACTCGGTCCAGCCGACCGCACCGATCACGGCGAGGCACTTTGCGACGATCGCGAGGACGCAGCCCGCCGCGCACAGCGCGACGAAGTGGAATCGACCGCGCGAGAATGGATTGCCTGCCTTGACCCAGACCGTGAACAGCACCGCGGCGGGGAGGAACAGCCAGTAGTCATACGAGGTGAGGAAGCACGCGAACGATCCGATGATCGCGGCGGCGTAGTGGCGGCGCAGCCGGGTCTCGATCGCGCGAACGAGCCCCCACAGCGCGAGGAAGCCCGAGGCCTGCATCACCGGCGCCTGGTGCATGCTGTCGGCGTACTGCATCCAGAAGAAGCTGGTCGTGAACAGCGCGGTCGCGATCAGCGCGATCGTGTCGTTCCACATCCGCCGCGTGTAGAGGTAGAGCAGCCACATCGCGAGCCCCGAGAACGCGATGCCGAACAGTCGGAACGTGGCGATGTCGCTCGCGCCAAGGTAGCGGCCGACCGCGCCGTAGATGATCTCCGACAGCGGCGGGTAGTGGATGTAGCGATACGAGTCCGCGGTCAGCGGCCCGACGTCGAGGATGTCGGTGAACGAAGTCGCGAGGAAGCCATGCGCCTTGACGTAGTTGATCGAGGACAGGACGTTCGCGTCCGACCACGGATCCCCGACGTTGAGGCGGAGCGCCTCACGCGAATGGAGCAGCAGGTACCCGAACGTGAGCGCGATGCACCCCAGCAGGAACACGCGCAGGAAACGGGGCATCTGGCTAGCTCATAGCGCCCGCAGCGCACCGAGCGCAAGGCTAGTGGGCGAGGTCTACGAGGCGCAGGCCCGGAGCAGTGACCACCGTCGGGTGGCGGAGCGCGAGGGTCGCCAGCTCCTCGGGGGTAGCCCCATCCTCGATCAAGAGGTAATTGGCGTGCGTGCCGGCGATCACGGTCAGGACGTGCTGGGGGCGCTGGGCGAGCCGTGGCACCCGAAGGTCGATGATCCGGTGGCGGGCGTAGTCGAGCGTCTCGGGCCGGGTGACCCAGACGATCACCGTGGACCCGTGCGGCACATTCGCGAGCAGCGGTCCGTAGTGATCGCGCCCACGGTCCGGGGCGTGGCGGAGGAAGTCGAGATTCGCGATGAGGTCGGCATAACGCCTGACCCAGCGGACGCGACCGGGCACATCGCGGCCCTCGTAGATCAGCGCGCAGGCGACGAGCGCGATCGCGAGCACGACGCCCGTCGGCCGCGCAGGTGAGGTCGAGCGCAGGGCCTCGACTCCGAGCGCGAGAACGCCTGCGACCAGGATCGGCCACAGGAAGCCCGTCGCATACGGCCACGCGCCCGTGAGCTTGCTCGCGATTCCTGCGCAGCCGATAGCGGTCGCGATCGCGACCCACCTCGCCGTCGGATCGCGAATGAACCGCGCGAGCGCGAGGGCCAAACCGATGACCGCGAGGCTCGCTACAAGCGGAAGGATCCACGGTCGAGCGGGCACGACGAGCGTGTACGCGTCGACCGCGACGGTTCCCTTCGCAACGAACCGGACGATGACGTACGGCACGATCACCGCGAGCGGCACGGCGACGAGCGGGACGAGTCGCCGGAGGTCGGTGCGGACGCGCCCGAGGATGCCCGCGCCGATCACCGCCGCGATCGCCACCGGGATGAGCTCGACCCGCAGCGTCGCGAGGGCACCCGCGAGGAGTCCGATCGGCCACAACGGATGCGTGACGCGTGACGTGGCGAGATCGCGGATCGTGATGTGGAGCGCGAGGATCAGAGAGGTCGCGAGCCACCTCGTCGACGGATCGACGGCGATGAACGGATACGACGCAGCGACGAAGATCAGCAGGACGGCCCAGACGCCGGTGGTCGCATCGCGCGGGCGCAGGCGGCTCACGGCGAGCCACAGCACGAGCGCAAAGCCGAGGCCGCTGTCCATCACGCGGAGGAACCGCGCATCGCCGAGCACGTTCGCGAACGCGCCGACCACGACCTGGCCGCCGAGCTGCGCGCTGCGGGAAAAGCCAATCGGATCACCGAGGGTCCCGGTGTCGACGAGGCGGCGGAGCTGGGCGAGGTGGTTGCCTTCGTCATCGAACGGACGCGCCCCGAAGTCACCGGCGGCGCCGAGAACATGGAGTGCGGAGACCGCGACCAGGAGCAGCGCCGGCAGGAGCCAGTACCGCGCACCTGGCTCGCCCAGCACCGCGGTGGTGCGGACGCGGTACCGATCGCGATCGAGGATCACGAGGCCGCTGTGCAGTGCGGCGCCGGTGAACACGAGGATCGCCTGGGCGGCGTTTCCGTACGCGCGCAGCGCCATCAGTACGCCGGCGATGCCGAGCATGGCCGCGAGGCCCCAGTGTACGAGGACGGCGGCGCTCACACCGTCGAGGCGCGCGATGCGGACGAGCACGAGGCCGAACCCGTGGAACGCCGCAACGAGCGTGATCACGCCCAGCCCGAACGCGAGCAGCGGCGAGCCAACGGACAGCAGCGTCAGCCACGGCGCGAAGATCACCAGCCAGACAAGGAGGCGCGCACTCACCGTGGCTCCCACTCGAGCGACTCGAGGCGTGCGACGCGCCGCTCACGTGCGTCCTTCTGCGGATCGTCGATCCCATCGACCGCGAGGTAGAGGTCGTGCCACGTCGCGCCGAGCCGGGTGGCCGGAACCACGACGTCGAGCGTGAACGCGCCGCCCGGCTCGACGAGCACGGACGCGAGCAGCGCGCCATCGAGCGAGACCTCGATCCGCGGCCGGGTGGACGTCGCCGCGGCATTGATCGTGCCGCGCGCGACAAGCCGCATGTCGGTCGCGCCGCGGACGCGCAGGTGAGCGCGCCAGTACAGCCAGCGCACCGGCGTGCCTGCGTCGAGCATCACCATGGCGTTCGTGCCGTCGAGGAACAGCACGTCGTCACGGTTGTTGAGCGACCACTGCGCGTGCAGCCCTTCGCGATCCGCGAGCGCGCGGACGTACGCAGCGCGGCGCTCGGGCTCGGGGCGAAAGTCGCGGGGCACGCTCGCCGGTGCATCGCCGAGATCGAGCATCACGAGGCCGTCGACGTCGTGGAGAACCTTCGAGGTCATCGCGAGCGCCGCGAGCGAGTCGATCATGTCGAGCGTGTAGGCGCTCATCAACTGGAAGATCTCGGCATCGTTGTGAATGCGCCAGATCCAGAACGGGCGCCGATAGAACGCGCGCGAGCGCTGCGAGCGCACGAACGCGACGTACCGGATGCCCTGACCGAGGAAGTACGCGCGGAGCGGCTCCGGCCCCGCGAACATCGGCATCCCGGGCGCGGGGCTCGCGTAGCCCGGTGTGTCGAGGTGGACGATCCGGTTGCGGTCGAAATCGAGGTACGCGGCGTCGTCGAGCATCACCGCGACGCGTGCGCCCGCAGGCGCGGCGGCCTGGAGTGCGGCGTAGTTTCGCGCCTGGATCGCCGTGTCCGGATCGGCGTGACGCGCATCGCGGATGCTCGCGAGCACCGCGGTGAAGCGGTCGGCGAGGCCCTCGCGTTGCGCGACGAGCTGAACCATCAGCGCAGCAAGCAACACCCAGCGCCCAGTCGGGGCGATTCGTAGGGGACCCGCTGTCTCGGCGCCGAGCTCGAGGGCGAACACCGCGAGCAGCGTGATCGCGGCTGCGAAGGCGTAGCGCCAGAGGTGGTGTGAGTCCGATCCGACAAAGCTGTGCACCATCAGCACGAAGCTGAGCGTGCTCGCGAGCAGCAGCGCTACGATCGGGCGCGTCGGTCGCGTGTCAGTCGTGAACACGATGATCGCGAACACCGGTGGCAGGATCACGATCGGCTGCGACTCGATGAAGCACGCCACGAAGAAGTGCAGCTCGTCGGTCCACGAAGCTGCGGTCGCGCGCAGCGACACGCTCGCGTTCCACGTTCCCTCCATGACGGGAAACAGGAACGTGCCGCTCGAGCGATACGCGGCGATCCAGTACGGCACGAGCACCGCGATCGCGACCGCCGCGGCGACCAGCCACGACCGGCGCTCGGCACGCCGCGCCAGCAGCGCGAGCGCGATGAACACCGCCGCGATCACGATGTAGTTCGCGCGCAGCGTGCACGCCGCACCACCGACGAGCCCGGCGAGCAGCCAGTCCTCGTCCACGACGGTGCGGTAGAGGCCAACGAACACGACGACGCCGCTCCAGCAGCTCGCGGTGTTGATCGCCGTGTCCGGCATGAGGATCACCACCAGCGCCACGACCACGGCCCACACCGGCTGCGTGCGCACCGCGCGTGCGTGGCCAGCGAACAGCATCAGCGCGAGGCCGAAGCACAGCCCCTTGTCGATCAGGTGGACGCTGGCGAGCGACCCGCAGGCGCCTCCCAGTGCCTGCAGCACCGTCTGCCCGCCGTACGCGCCGAGGCGGCGGAACGAGAATGGCTCGATCAGATCGCCGCTATCGAGCAGGCGCTTGAGCATGGGCGTGTAGGCGATGTCGTCGTCCCACGGGTTGCGATCGAGCGTCGCGACCGCGCCGACGATGCGCACCAGCGCGATTCCGACGAGCACGACGGTGAACCAGGCGAACTCCGGTCGCGCGAACGCGCGTCGGCACACCACCACGAAGCCCGACCAGCTCGCCACCGGTGCGGTCAGCTCGCGCCACGCGAACCCCGCCACGCCGATCGCGATCAGCCCGAGCACCATCGGTCGCGACAGCGCATTGGCTGCGAGGAACACGCCGGCAACGGCGAGATAGCCGCACGCGCCCCACATCGCGCGCATCGCAAACTCGGGATCGCTGCGCCGGGCCGCGCGAACCACCAGGAAGCCCCAGCCGGAGAGCACGAAGAACAGAAACCCCAGCCACGCCAGGCCGCCGATCAACAGCGAGCCCTTTGCCACCACGCCGACCGCGCCGAGGATCACGACCGCGAGGATCGTGATGATCCGCTGCGGACGGTCAGGGCTCATCCTGCGTCGAGTGCCGCGATGAGCTCGGCCGGGCTGACCGTCGAGGTGCCGCGCTTCGACACGCTGATCGCAGCCGCGATGCTCGCGAGCTCGATCGACTGCTCGAACGGTACGCGCGCACCGAGGGCGAGCGCGATCATCGCAACGACCGTGTCACCGGCGCCGGTGACATCGAACACCTCGCGGGCGATCGCCGGAACGTGGAAGACTGGCGCGCCCGTCCGGAACAGGCTCATGCCGTCCGCGCTGCGCGTGACGAGGAGCGCGGTCCCTTCGAGCAATGGTAACAGCGCGGCGACGGCACGCTCGAGATCGAACGGTCCAATGTGAGGCGCGGCCACCTCCAGCTCGTGAAGGTTCGGCGTGATCACGGTCGCGCCCCGGTACACCGTGAAGTCACGCTGCTTGGGATCCACGATCACCGGCAGGTTCGCCTTGCGCGCCGCCGCGATCGCGAACTGCGCGATCTCGGGCGTGATCACGCCCTTCGAGTAGTCCGACAGCACCACCGCGTGAACGTCGGGGAGGCTGCCCTCGATCTCGCGCTTGATCTTCGCAGCCACCGCGCCGGACACCGGCGTGCGCCGCTCGTAGTCGATGCGGACGATCTGCTGCTGTTGCGCGACGAGGCGCGTCTTCTTGCTCGTGGGCCGCCCCGGATCCGAGACCAGCAGTCGCGCGATGCCGTACTCCTCGAGGTGCTTGCGCATGGCGTCCGCGGAGTCGTCGACTCCGACCACGCCGACGAGCGAGGCCTTGCCGCCGAGCGCCTGGATGTTCGCGGCCGCGTTCGCCGCACCGCCGAGCCGTACGTCGCTCGATCGCACCTCGCGAACCTCGAGCACGGGAACCGGCGCTTCGGGCGAGATCCGGGTGACCTCGCCGCGCACGTACTCGTCGAGCATCACGTCCCCGACGATCAGGACGCGGCAGCTCACGAGCTGGTCGATGACGGGGCGCAGCGGGTGCATCGGGTGAG
>JAYUYE010000924.1:0-3070 GCA_043752985.1 Myxococcales bacterium | reverse complement strand
AAACGCCGTGCAGTCCGCGAGCGACTTCTTGGCCCCCTTCGCGGTCGCGGCGGGAATCGAGATCATCAGAGCGAGGGCACAGATAGCCCAGGACGTCGTACGCATGGCGGACCTCCGGTAGCGAAGTGGACGGCGCGCGGATCACGCGCAGAGCTCTCGTACGTCGAGCTCCGGCGCCCCGCAGCGCGCCGCACTCACGTGCAGCGGCGCCGTCGGTTACAGGACGTGAGACAGCGGCCGAGTGGTTCGGTTCCGGGATTCTTCGCGCGGCTCCCCCAACCCAGGCATGATCCCACCATGTCAGGTCCTCTGGATGTGTTCCGCGACGGCGTGCTTGCCGGACATGTGGCCCTCATCACCGGTGGAGGCACCGGAATCTGCCGCGGCATCGCGGCCGCCTATGCCCGCCTCGGTGCCGACGTCTGCATCGTCAGCCGCAAGCAAGACGTCCTCGACGCCACCGCAAAACAACTGTCCGACGCGACCGGACGCGCGGTCCTCGGCGTCGCCGCGGACGTCCGAGATCCGGACGCCATCGGCCGCGCCGTCGCCGCAACGATCGAACGGTTCGGCAAGCTCGACACGCTCGTCAATGGCGCCGCCGGCAACTTCCTCGCACCCGCCGCCGCGCTGACCCCGAACGGCTTTCGCACGGTGATCGACATCGATCTCAACGGAACGTTCTTCGCCTCGCGCGCCGCGTTCGAGCACCTGCAGAAGTCCGGCAACGCGCTGATCCTCAACATCAGCGCGACGCTCCACTATCACGGCACCCCGCTGCAGCTCCACGCCTCGGCCGCGAAGGCTGGCGTCGACGCCATCACCAAGAACCTCGCCGTCGAGTGGGGCCGGTTCGGCATCCGCGTCTGCGGCATCGCGCCCGGTCCGATCGCCGAGACCGAAGGCATGAAGCGCCTCGCACCCGGCGAGGTCTCCGCGAAGATGACCGCCGCGATCCCGGCCGGCCGATTCGGTGCGATCGACGAGATCGCCGCCGCCGCGGTCTACCTGCGCTCGCCCGCTGCCGCCTACGTCAGTGGCCACACCCTCGTCGTCGACGGCGGCCACTGCATCGCGACGCCGCCGCTCGGAATGACCTGGTGACACGAAGCTCGCAGGTCGCCGCCCCCGATGCGCTCGCGAAGGTCGCGAAGCAGCTCGCCGCGCGTCCGCGCCGCCGGACAGCGAGGGGCACCCGACCCCCGCCGGACGATCGCGCGCCACTCGATGTTGCGACCGCCGCGCGGAGTGTCTCGCTCGAGCTGATCGGCGGCCGGTCGCACTACGAGCGCGTGATCGCGGCGGTGCTCGGCGCGCATACGAGTGTGTGGATCGCGACCGCGAACGTGAAGAGCCTGATGGTCGAGGATGGCCGCGCGGCTCCCGGCCGTCGCCGCACGGTGCGGCGATCCAACTATGTCTCGATCGTCGCGCTGCTCGCGGACCTCGCGGACCGCGGCGTCGAGCTGCGGCTGTTGCACGCGGAGCTACCGTCGGGTCCGTTCCGCGAGGAGCTCGCAAATCATCCGCGCCTCGTCGCCGGCGGCCTCGCACTCGCGCGGTGTCCGCGCGTCCACATGAAGGCGGTGATCGTAGATGGCGCCCTGCTCTATCTCGGCAGCGCGAACTGGACCGGCGCCGGCCTCGGCGCGAAGGGCACCGGCCGCCGCAACTTCGAGCTCGGCATCGTCACGGATGACGGGCTGCTGCTCGATCAAGTGCAGGGTCTGTACGAGCGGGTGTGGAGCGGCGCGGAGTGCGCGGGCTGCAAGCTCAAGGACCTGTGTCCAGGCCCCCTGTCGGAGCTGCGCCAGACCGCGACCGCGAACAACGGCGCGCCAAGGCCTCGAGCGCCCGGCGCAGCGGTGAAGCGCGGTGCGTCCGCACGCCCCGCGCGTGGCACCCGGCGCACCCGAAACCCTCCAGTGACATCGATTACTTGAAGAATTTTCGCGGGACGTGTAACCGGCGCGGGTTCGGCGTTCACTATCGAATCAGGTGACCGCCGCTGCGTATGTAGAGGATGTGCTGCTGGTCGACCGCTGTCTCACCGGCGAGCCGGCGGCGACGCGCGAGCTGTTCCGGCGGCACCGGACGCGCGTGCATGCGTGCCTGTTCCGCGTGCTCGGAAGCAATCGCGACATGGATGACCTCCTGCAAGAAGCCTTTCTCCAGGTGTTCCAGTCGCTCCGCGGCTGGCGGGCCGAGGCGAGCCTCGCGACGTGGGTCGATCGCGTCTCCGTGCGCGTCGCGTATCGCTATCTGTCGCAGCGCGGCCGTCGTGTGCAGACCGAGGTGCTCGTCGACGAGGCCGCGCCGTCGTTCGAAGGCCCCGGTCCGCGCCGCCAGCTCGCGCGCGATGGCGTGAAGCGCCTGTATGCGGTGCTCGACGAGCTGTCCCCCGCATCGCGGCTCGCGTTCACGCTGCACGAGATCGATGGCCGCACGCTGGCGGAGACCGCCGCGCTCGTCGGTTCGACCGTGACCGCGACCAAGCTGCGCGTCTGGCGCGCCCGCAACAAGATCGAGGCAGCAGCCGCGAACGACCCCGTGCTCAGCGAGTTCCTCGAGCCGCGCGGCGCAGATGTCATTCCGTTCGACGACAGCAAGGAGGCCCCGTGAAGCTGGTCGGACGTTTACCGGTCGAGCCGCTCGACGACGAGCGGATGACCCACATCGAGCGTCGCATCGTCACGGGTGCAGCGGATGCCGCTGTTCCGGCGCGCGCACCGCGGCGCCACGTCGGCTTCGCGATGGCGGCGATGGCCGCGGTCATCACGGGCGTCATCGGCTGGGGACTCGGCGGCGGTAGCGAGCCTGCGCAGGTCGGCGGCGGGGCCGCGCCGATCAAGGTCAACACGCTTGCAGAGCGCGCGACGCTCGACATCGGCGATGCCGTGATTCAGAGCGATCCAGCGACGGTGTTCGTGGTGACGCGGCCGAACAGCGGCGTGCTCGTCGCGATGACGCGCGGCAAGGTCGAGCTCGAGGTCGGCAAGCGTGGCGACCGCGCCCCGCTCGTGGTCCGCGCCGGAGACACCGACGTGATCGTCGTCGGCACCCACTTCAC
>JAYUYE010000923.1:0-3074 GCA_043752985.1 Myxococcales bacterium | reverse complement strand
ACTTCGTGGCGCGCGGCGAAGGGTGCCTCGTCAGCTCGGCCTACTCCGACGAGCGCGACTGGGTGGCGACGTTCGTCGGCGCCGCATCGCCGTGGGCGGGCCGGCTCTATCTCGGGTCCGCCAAGATGGCGGCGATGAGCCCCGGCCCGGGCACCGCCCTGCCCTCGCTACTTCACGGCGGCCCCGGCCGCGCCGGTGGGGGTGAAGAGCTCGGCGGCGAGCGCGGCCTGCAGCTCTACATGCAGCGGACGGCGCTCGAAGGCGACGCGAGCGTCCTGAAGTCGCTCCTCGGCGGCTAGCCGCTCGGACTACGTCAGCGTCGGCGGCCGGCGGCGAATCGCGGCGGGCGCCTCGGGATCCGGATCGAGCATCGGCAACAGATTCACGAGCTCGCGCGCGACGTGGCGGCAGCGATGACGAACGAAGTCGATGCTGTACGGTTCGGAGAGCAGGACGATCAGCGCGCAGTCGTACCAGAAGCTCACCGCGTACGCGTCGGGGTCCACGATCTCACCGTACGAGCTACCCGGGAAATGCGCGTTGTTCGCGCGGCGCGCGAGGAATTCCCAGCGCGAGCTCTCGGCCTCGTCGGGTGTGCGCGCCGCCGCGATCAAGACCGGCGGACCGCCGTGCTTGCTGCGGGTGACGAACGCATTGCTCGCGCGGTCGACGCTCGCGAGGCCCTGGAGGTACGACGAGATCCGATCGGTGACGCGATCCTTGGACGGCACGATGCCGGGCGACACCATGATCTCGGGAAGGCGGGCGACCTCCCAGCGCCGACGGATCGCGCGGAGCTGGCGGGTGATCCGCTCGAACGCGGGCTCGATCGTGTGCTCGTGATTCGTTCGCGTACCGAGCTCGACGCGGAGGTACTCGCCGCCACCGAGCGCGAGCGTCCGCGCCGGCACTCCGGTGCGCAGGTCATCGTTCTCGACGATCCGCGCGGAGACCGCACCGATCTCCTCGACGAGCTCGCGCAGCGCCTGCCGGACCTCGTCCTCGAGCGAAGTCTCGCTCACGCGGCGTTTCCTTGCGAGACGAACGACGACGACACCATCGTCGTCGGCTGCGGATAGAACAGGTAGTTCGCGATCGACGGCTTCGCGCTGCCGAGGCCGTACGCTTCGGGCCACGTGCCCGGCAGAAACCCCGGCGGCGCGTGCGCGATGTCGCCGAAGTCGACGTGGGTCAGCTCGTAGGCCGGCAAGATCGCGACGAGCTTCTGCATCCGCGGCAACAGCGGCGCGTCGTAGACACCAGCGCGCGGCCGCTCGCGGACCACGAAGCCACCGTCGGTGCGAACGAGATCCATGCCGACCTGCTGGACCGCAGCGACGCGCGTGCGCTGACTTATCACGACGCGCAGATACTGCTCGCTGATCGATGGCGGACCATTCCCCCGCGCATCCATCGACAGCCACTCGTCGGGAATCGCGACCCCGTGATCGCGGACCTGCACGATGCACGGCGCGCGACCGAGGCACAGGATGTAGATGTAGTCGCAGGGCTCTTGTTCGCCGCCCATGCGCACGAACGTCGCTGCCTTGAGCTCGGTCGACAGCTCCTCGGCGATCGCCGCGAGCTCGTCCGCGTCGACGCCGGACCACGAGGTGTCATCGGCTTCGCCCCACGTCCGCGTGGGGTACAGCTCCTCCATCGCCTGCTCGACCGTGCCCATCATCTGGCCCTTGTGGTCGTCGCAGCCGGCCTTCCCCTTGCAGTTCGTGCAGCCGCCCATCGCTAGAGGCTCGTGCGCTCCGAGATCGGCAGCGACAGTCCAAAGCCTTCGTGCAACGCACGCACTGCGAGCTCGGCGTACTTGCGCGCGATCACGCACGAGATCTTGATCTCGCTTGTCGAGATCAGCTGGATGTTGATGTTGTCCGCTGCGAGCAGCTGAAACATCGTCTTCGCGACCCCGGCGTGCGAGCGCATGCCGACACCAACGACGCTGACCTTGCAGATCTCGTCGTCGTAGCTCACTCGCTCGGCGTTCTTGCCGACCAGGTCAGGGACCTTGTCTTTGAGAATCTCCACGGTGCGCTTGCGGTCGCCCTTCGGCACCGTGAACGTGAGATCCGTGGTGCCGTCGTAGGCTTGGTTCTGCACGATCATGTCGACCGAAACGCCCGCGTCCGCGAGCGGTGCAAACAGGCGACCGGCGACGCCGGAGGTATCCGGCAGATCCTCGCAGGTGATCTTGGCCTCGTCCTTGGCGACGGTGACTCCCGAAACGACGACTTTCTCCATGGCGCTCTCCTCCGGGACGACCCACGTCCCCTCGACATCCGAGAAGCTCGAACGGACGTGAATCTTCACGCCGTATTTCATACCGAGCTCGACCGAGCGGATCTGCAGGACCTTCGCGCCGAGTGACGCGAGCTCCAGCATCTCCTCGTAGCTGATGCGATCGATCTTGCGTGCCGTCGGCACGACGTTGGGATCGGTCGTGTAGACACCGTCGACGTCGGTGTAGATCTCGCAGACATCCGCATTGAGCGCCGCCGCGATCGCGACACCGGTGGTGTCCGAGCCGCCGCGGCCAAGCGTGGTGATGCTGCCCTTCTCGTCGACGCCCTGGAAGCCTGCGATCACGGCGATCTCACCGGCGTCGAGCGCGTCCTTGATCGGCTGACTCTCGATCGACACGATGCGCGCGCGAGAGAACGAGCTGTCCGTGACGATCTTGCACTGGTGCCCCAGAAACGAGCGCGCTTTTCCGCCGGCCGCGCGAATCGCGAGCGCCACCAGGCCGACCGAGACCTGCTCGCCGGTCGAGACGATCACATCGACCTCGCGATCGTTGTGGTCCTCGTGGAGCTGGTTGACGAGGCCGAGGAGCCGGTTGGTCTCGCCCGACATCGCGGACACGACCACGGCGACCTGATGGCCCGCGCGTGCGGCCGCGAGACAGCGCTCGGCAACGATCTTCATACGTTCGATGGTACCGACGGAGGTCCCACCGTACTTCTGGACGATCAACACGGCCTTGGACCCTACCCGCAAGTGGCACCGTGGTACAGCCCGCGCGTGCGCGAGACGCAGGCCACAGACATCCGGATCGTCCTCTC
>JAYUYE010000922.1:0-7635 GCA_043752985.1 Myxococcales bacterium | reverse complement strand
TTCGCCGGGGCGCGATCGCACCCGACGAGGATCAGCGCGAGCAGCAGTGCGCGCTCACGACCCATACTTCACGCCGCAGCCGTACGCCTTGGTCTGCGCGGTCTTCACGGCCTTGCCGGCGGTAACGGCCTCGACGGCGGCGTCGACGTAGTTGATCAGCGTGCCGCCCTCGGCGGACTTCCGCTCGGCGTCGGGGGAGTTGTCGATCGCGCCGGCGTAGGCAACGACGCCCTTCTTGTCGATCACGAACATGTGCGGCGTGTTGGTCGCGCCGTACGCCTTGCCGACCGCGCCATCGACATCGCGGAGGATCGGGTGGGTCATGGCCCAGGTCTTCGCCGCCTCTGCATTCATCCTGGGCTCGTGGCCCTGCTTGCCGACGGCGCCGCTGTTGATCGCGAGCCACACGACGCCCTTCGCGGTGTGCTTCTTCGCGGTGTCGATCAGCGATCCGACCGTGTGCGACTTCTTGACGTACGGGCAGCCCGGGTTGAACCACTCGAGCACGACGACCTTGCCCTTGAACGAGGACAGCTTGACGTTCTTGCCGTCGAGGTCCTTCAGCGTGAACTCGGGAGCGGCCTTGCCGACCACACTCGGCGCGGTCGGCTTGGTCTCGGGCTTCGCGGGCGCGGTCTTCTCGGAGGCCGGCACCGGCGGTTCGATCGGCGCGGTGGGCGCTGCGAGCGACGCGACGGGGAGGCAGGCAAGGGCGGCGGCGAGAAGCAGAGAGCGGAGCTGCATGGCGGCATTCAAGCATGCGAAGCGGGGCGTGGCACTAGCCCCGATAGGTATCGTCCTGCTCGATCTTCGAGAGGACCCAGTCGAATTCGCCTGCGGTGACGTGCGCGTTGCAATGCTCGCACTCACCCGCCATCGTGATCTGCAGCGAGGCGCCGCAGTTGCTGCACGTCGGCGCAGCGTTCGGCGCACCGGTGCGCGAGCGCGAACGGATCAGCGTCCAGTACTCGGTGTACTTGCGGACCACAGATTTCGAGCCGCGGACGATCTTGCCGGTGTCGGACCGGACGATGTAGTCCTTGCCCTGCGCCCACAGCCGGATCGTGATCGCGTCGTACCAACGATCACGCACGACCTTTGCGACGATCGTGTGGGTGATGCCCGTGTCGGCCAGCTGGTTGCGCAGGCCCTGCTTCTTGAAGGTATCGACCCAGTACTGCAGGTAGTCGAACAGGCCGTCGGAGACGAGTCCGCGGACGGCCCTGAGGTCGTTCTTCGACCACTCCTCGTTGAGCTGCTTGTGGATCAGGTTGAGCCGCGCGATCAGGTTCTGCTCGGTCAGCGCGGGATCGTCGGCCTCGAGCGACGCCCACTGCCGATCGACGTCGGGCTGCCGGTAGGTCTGGAGGTCGGTGCCTCGCTCCTCGACTTCTTCGGTCACGGTCGGCGGTCGCTCGTCGGAGGAAGACAGCGAGACCTGCTCGACGATCCAGTCGAACCGGCCGTTGTCGATGACCTCGCCGCACGAAGCGCAGACCTGCGTGCCGCTCGCACTCGCTTGCCACGGCGCACCGCAGTTCGGGCAGGGGAACCCTTTGCTCGCACCGGGTGGCTTTGACAGCCGCGTCGCTTCGCGGCCGAACAGCCAGGTCTCGACCGTGTAGTACGTCGCCTCGGCAGTCGTGACGTTCGCTTCGTACTCGATGCCGATCCGCACGCGGTTCGGACGGCCTTGCGCGTCGACAGGCGACTTCGGCACGTCGACGCGGAACGTCCTCATCGCGCCGACGACCACTGACTCGACCGGCTGACCCGGGGTGCGTGTGTAGAGCTGCTGGCGGGCGGTCGGCCCCACGTACGGTGCGATCGTCGTCAGTGCCTCGAGCGTGTGGCGTGCGCGGTTTGCGGTCGAGAACAGACGGAACGCGAAGTCCTCGAAGAGCACCTGCGAGAACTCGGGGTCGACCCGACGCAGCGGGTCCATGCTCGCCGCACGCTTCAAGGTGACCGGTGGGCCGCTGTCCCAATCCTTGTTCTTCTGCTGCTTGTACGCGCCGTAGACGACGATCCCGATGACGATCGCGAGGATCGGCAGGCCGATCTGCGGCGCGTAGATGATCAGGCGGATCAGCCAGTAGACGAGCTCGAAGACTCCACCACCGTTTCCACCGCCGCCACTGCCGCCCCCGCCGCCGCCCCCACCGCCGTGACCGCCACCACCGGAGTAGCTCTCGCCGCCGCCCGGCCGCGCATCCGCGAGACTCGCGACAAGGGCCAGCAGACCGAGTGCGATGAGGAGGCGTCGCTTCATCGGCGCGCCCTCCGTCCGGTGGACAGGTCGCTATCGAGCGCGTCGGGCAGCTCGTTGATATCGCCGGCGCGGCGCGGCATCGCGGCGGCGAGCGCCGCGTCGAGCTTGCCGAGCTCGCGACCGACCGCGGTACCGCCGTCACTCATCGCGGCCGTCAGATCGCGCTCGGCCTGGAGGAGCGCCTCCACGGTGAATGTCTTCTGGAGATTCGAGTCGGCGACGAGCGCGACCTGCTGCTCGAGCCACGAGATGTAGACCAGCAAACCGCTGCGGTCGGTCGTGTTGTGAACACCGCGATCGACGAACGTCGCGCGGGCAGCGTGATCGACGTGGCGGCGGCGGACGCGGGTCGGCGTGAGCACGCGCTTGACCTGCGGCAGCAGCTCGACCAGCGCACCGGCGACCGCGCCGACAATGAACGGATCGACCAGGATCGAGATCAGGCTGAACGGGTACGCCGCGAACAGCATCGCGGCCAGTCCGGCAAACGCGATCACGACGCCGACAATCAGGTTCGCGTGGAGATAGCTCGCCGAGCGGCGGCGGAGCGCGACCACGACCTCGACCGCGGAGGCGCTCTCGATCTCCTCGATCGTCTCCTTGAACACCGCATGGGCCTCGTCGTCGAGGAACCGGGCACCCACGGCGTGAGTGTACCACGCGTGTATCGCGGGCTATCGCGGGTAGCGCAGCGCGTGCCGGGTCAGCAGGCTCGCTTGACGGCGATCGACCTTGCCCGACGGCAGGAGGGGGACCGCGGCCGCGATCGCGAGCTCCCGCGGCCGCGCGTGCGGGGCGAGTGTCGCGATCCAGCGGGCGGCTGCGCGCTCCTCGTCGAAGCCGTCGTCGACCGCGAGCACCGCACCCACGATGTGGCCCCAGCGGGGATCGGGCACCGCGAACACGCAGGCGGCGCGAACTCCGGGCGTCGCGGCGAGCTCGGCTTCGACGACCGACGGATGGACCTTCTCGCCCCCGCTCACGATCACCTCGTCGATCCGGCCAACGACGTGGAGGACACCGTCGTCGACGAATCCGAGATCCGCGGTGGTGAGCCGAGGGCCGATCGGTGTGCCGTCGAGGTACGAGGTCGCGAGCATCGGTGCGCGGATCGCGATCGGCCCGGGCTCCTCTCGGGTGCCGGCGGCGACCTCGACGCCCGCGAGCAGCCGCAGCGGCGCTGTGGGCTCGCCGGCGTGATCGGGTGGCGCCGTCGCGATCTGACCGAACGTCTCGGTGAGGCCGTAGCTCGTGAGGAAGGGAACGCCGCGTGCGGCAGCACGCTCGAGCAGGGCGGGACTGGCGGCGGCGCCGCCGAGAAGTAACGCGCGCAGCTTCGGGGGTGGGCGCCACGCCGGATCGTCGAGGAGGGCGGCGAGCTGGGTGGGGACGAGCGAGGCCAGCGTGCAGTCCGCGAGCAGCACGGCGCAGCGGTCGCGATCGAAGTCCCCGTCACAGAGGACGACCGGAACGCCGGCGGCGTGGCAACGCACGACGATCGCGAGGCCACCCGCGTGCGCGGTCGACAGTGCGAGCAACCAGCGATCATCGGCGCGCCAGCCGAGGTGGGTGGCGCTCGCCGCCGCGGCGGCATCGAGTGCGGCGCGCGAGAGAACCACGCCGCGTGCGGGGCCCGTCGAGCCGGACGTGAACAGCACGACCGCGGTGTCGGCCGGCAGCAGCGCGCTCTCGACGAGCGCACGCTGCCGTGCGAGCTCGGCGTCGGGCAGGCGGTGGTGGAGAAGGGCGAGCGGCGCGCGTGCGTCGAGGGCGGCGCGGATCGCGTCGACCGTCGCGGCGGTGGGAGTCGCGACCAGGACGGCGGCGGGACCGCTCACGGCCGCTGACGACGCTCGATCTCGGGCACCGGTTCCGGTGTCGGTGTCGGTGGCCGTGACGGCGGCGATGTCGAGTGCGATCGGCGCCGCGCGGATCTCGTCGAGGCGCGGCGTTGCGCCGGGGAGGATCCGGCGGATCGTCGTCGGCGTGAGCTGCTCGACCGCGTGTGACCAGCCCGCAAGTGCGGCATGCGGCGCCAGACCGGCGGGAACCTTGGCGGCGTGCTCGCCCGCGATCGCAAGGGCGAGCTCGGCGCACGCCGCGGTGCCGATCGGCCCCTCGAGCGCATGCGTGACCACGACCTGCTTGCCCGCGGCCGACGCCCGCGCTGCGAGTGCGAGGCACGCGTGCAGGCCGCCGAGCAGCGTCGGCTTGAGCACGAGCGCAGCGAGACCAGGAGACTGCAACGCGGTATCGAGCTGCGCGTCGGTCAGCATCACCAGGCTCTCGTCGAGTGCGATCGCGCACGGCAGCGGCTCGCCGAGTAGCTCGTGCGCGTCGGGGCAGGGCTCCTCGACGAACTCGATCGGCAGGTCGGCGAGCGCGTGGAGCAGCGGGCGAGTCACCGCGCGCGACCACGAGCGGTTCGCGTCGAGGCGTAGCGTCGCGCCCGGTGCCGCGCGATGGATCGCGATCACGCGATCTAGATCGCCGGTCGGCCCGACCTTGATCTTGAGGCAGCGCGCGCCCGCAGCGAATGCGCGGCTGGCTGCATCGGGATCGTCTACGACGATCGCGCACGGCAGCAGCGAGACCGGCCTCGTCGACAACACGTCGGCGAGGGTCTGGTTGCGCGTGCTGGCACGAGCCGACAGCACCGCGGTCTCGAGCGCGAACCGCGCGGCCGGCGAGCTCACCGTCGCAAGCAGCGCGTCTGCATCGTCCGCGTCGTCGACACCGTGTGCAGGTGCAGCGTGCGTCGCAGCGGAACCGTAGGCAGCGATCGCTACGGCCGCATCCTCGAGAGTGTCGGCTGACGCGCCGGGAAGGGGCGCCGCCTCGCCGAGGCCGGTGTGTCCCGAGGCGAGCTCGATCTCGACGAGGATCGACGCACGCTCCGTGCGGCCACGCGCCGCGCCGGTGCCGGCGATCGGCCAGCGCATGAGGCGCGAGCGGAGGCCGACGATCGTCACGGTCAGCTCCGGCCGGCGAGCGCGAGGCCCGCCGCGAACAGCGCACCGTGCAACATCAGGAGCTGCGCGGTCGCAGCGAGCAATCGATTGTGCTCGGGACCGTCGACCGCGGCGACGAGCGCGCGCAGCCGCGCGAACGCGAGCGGCGCGGTGAGCAGCGGCAGTGCGGTCCACGGCCGGCCCGTCATCGCGAGGCCGAGCGGTACGGCATAGGCGACCGCAAGTAGCAGCGCGTACTCGCCGAGTGCGGCGCGGCGGCCGAACCGGACCGCGAGCGTGCGCTTTCCCGCCCGCGCATCACCGGCGCGATCGCGGACGTTGTTGACCACGAGGATCGCAGTCGCGAGCGCCCCGACGGGCGCCGCGGCCCACCACGCGAGGCACGGCACGGTGCCGAGCTGGACGAACGCGGTGCCGCAGACGGCAACGAAGCCAAAGAACGCGAAGACGAAGACGTCTCCGAGGCCGTGATAGCCGAGCGGCCATGGTCCGCCGGTGTAGGCGATGCCGGAGATGATCGAGGCGATGCCGATCACCACGATCGGCCAGCCCGCGACGCTCGCGAGATAGAGGCCGAACGCGGCGGCGACCGCGAACGCGCCGATCATCGCGCGCTTCATCGCCGACGCCGAAATCAAGCCGGCGCTGACGGCGCGCAACGGGCCGATGCGGTCGGCGCCATCGGCACCCTTCTCCGCATCGAACACGTCGTTTGCGAAGTTCGTTCCGATCTGGATTGCGATCGAGCCGGCGAGGGCAGCGAGTGCCGGTGCCCACGCCACGCGACCGGTCGCGGCGACCACGGCCGTGCCGACCGCTGCTGGAACGATGGCGGCGGGGAGCGTGCGGAGCCGAGAGGCTGCGATCCAGGTCGAGAGGGTCAAGGGTACCGCTTGAACTTGGTGAAGTCGGGCTCGCGCTTCTCGAGGTACGCCTCCTTGCCTTCACGGCCCTCGTCGGTCGTGTAGTACATCAGCGTCGCGGAGCCGGCGAACGCCATCATGCCGGCCTGGCCGTCGCAGTCGGCGTTCATCGCCATCTTGAGGAAGCGCAGCGCAGTCGGCGAGTGCTGGAGCATCTCGCGGCACCACTGCACCGTGGTTGCCTCGAGCTCTTCGAGCGGGACGACCGTGTTGACGAGACCCATGTCGAGCGCCTCGGCGGCATCGTACTCGCGGCACAGAAACCAGATCTCCCGTGCCTTCTTCTGTCCGACGATCCGCGCGAGGTACGCGCTACCGAAGCCAGCATCGAAGCTGCCGACGCGCGGGCCGGTCTGGCCGAATCGTGCATTGTCCGCGGCGATCGTCAGATCGCAAACGAGGTGCAGCACATGGCCTCCGCCGACCGCGTAGCCGGCGACCATCGCGACCACTGGCTTCGGCAGGTAGCGGATGCGCATCTGCAGGTCGAGGACGTTGAGCCGGGGAATGCCGTCGGTGCCGACGTAGCCGCCGGTCCCGCGGACGCGCTGATCGCCGCCCGAGCAGAACGCCTCGGTGCCGGCGCCCGTGAGGATCACGGCGCCGACCTGGGCGTCGTCGCGTGCGGCGTCCATCGCGCTGATCATCTCGGCGACGGTGCGCGGACGGAATGCGTTGCGAACCTCCGGCCGGTTGATCGTGATCTTGGCAATTCCTTCGGCGGAGGTCTCGTAGAGAATGTCCTCGTAGCCCTCGTGGGCGGTCCACTTTGGCGTCGCGGTCGTCGTGGCCTTGGCGTGCTTGCTGCGCTTGCTCATGAGTTGCTCCTCGCGTCGCGCACGATGGGGGTGCCGGACGACTTGATCAATGACTCGACCGCGGTACGACGCACGTCGTGTGCACCCGAGACGGAAACCGGCGCGTGGATGACAGTGACGCCGCTCGTGGCGAGCGCGGTAGCTACCGCGGTGCCGATCGCGGCGGGTGACGCGGCGGTGCATGCATTCGCGCCGAACGCTGCGGCGACCGCGGATGGGTCGAGCTCCGGCGCGGTCACGAAGTGGCGATCGAATGCGGCGCCGATGCCGGCGCGTGCGATCGGCAGACCAGCGAAGATCTGACCGCCGCGATTGTCGACGACGAGGATCGCGAGCGGCGCGGACGCGCAGCGCGCCGCGAGCAGTCCACCGACGTCGTGCGCGAAGCTGACGTCGCCAAGCACGAGCAGCACCGGCTGCCCGCCGCGGGTCGCACCGGCAGCCGAGGCGATCAGACCGTCGATCCCTGCGGCGCCGCGCTGGGTCAGCACGGTGCGCCGCGCGCCGTCGGCCGGCAGGTGATCGACGATGCGAATTGGCAGGCTGTTGCCGATCTGGAGGACGCCATTCTCGGGAACTGCGTCAAGCGCCGCACGCACCGCGGCAACTTCATTGCGCGGGTGGGTCTCGATTGCACGCTCACTCGCCGC
>JAYUYE010000921.1:0-3077 GCA_043752985.1 Myxococcales bacterium | reverse complement strand
ACAGCGTACCCGAACCGAAGGGAGACGACCAGCCGGCCACCACGCTTGCGACGGATCGATGTGGTTGGGTAACCTCCTACGCAGTGTCCACAGGAGCGTCCGACCCGCCGGGGCCTCGCCGGCCAACGGCGACAGCGACCCCGATCATGGGGTCGCGGACGATCCAGCGTCCTCCGCCGACGCCCACAGGCCCGCCCGCGCCGCCGCCGATCCCCGACCGGCACCGCAGCCTCGTCCGCATCGATACCGAGCCCGAGCCCACGCGCGTGGTGCGGAGCGCGCTGGTCGGGCGATCGGTTCATCTCGCGTCGCTGCACGAGGTGATCTCGAAGGCGGTCGACTTCCAGGCGCCGCAGCTCGTGACGGTGGTCGGTAACCAGGGCACCGGCAAGACGCGGTTGATCAACCAGCTGATCAGCGAGCTCGCGACGAAGACCGACCGCGGGCTGCGCGTGTTCCACGGTGCCGCGGAGCGCAACAGCACGGGCCAGCCGACCCGGCTCGCGGCGCTGTCGTCGATGATGCGCGATCGATTCGAGCTGACCCCGAGCCCCGACGATGCGAGCAAGTTGCGCTTCGCGCACGAGATCCGCACGGTGATGGGTTCGGATCAGGTCGCCGAGATGCTGCACTTTCTCGGCGCGTTCGTCGGGCTCGAGTTCCCGCCAACGCCGTTTCTCCGTGCAGTCACCGAGAGCCCCAAGCAACACCAAGAGATCGCGCGGACGGCGCTGCGTCGGTTCATCGAGCTCGATGCCGCGGTGTCGCCGCTCGTGCTCGTGCTCGACGACATGCAGTGGGCCGATGGCGAGACGCTCGGCCTCGTCAAGGATCTGGCGAGCGGGCTCGGAGGTTCGAGCGTGATCCTGTTGACCGCAGCGCGGCCGGAGATGCTCGCGAACGCGGGCGACTGGGGGCAGGGCGCGGTCGACCACGAACGGATCGACCTGCGCAACCTCGAGCCCGACGACGCCGAGCAGATGTTCAAGAACCTGCTGTCGCGGTGCGCCGAGGTCCCCGAGGACACGGTGCAGAACGCCGTCGAGATGACGGGCGGCAATCCGGCGTTCCTCGAGCAGCTGGTGCGGCTGTTCCTCGAGAACGGCACGATCGACGCGACCGCGCAAATCTGGCGCCTCGATCCCGACAAGGCCGCGGACACCGAGCTGCCGATCAGCATCGAGGAGGCGATCGAGGCCCGGATCGCGGCGCTCGAGAACGACGAGCGGGATCTGCTCGAGAAGGCCGCCGTGTTCGGCAACGTGTTCTGGGTGTCGGCGGTGATCGCGCTCAAGCGGCTCGAGCAGTCGGACCCCTCGCCGGTGCCGGGTGCGCTCGAGATCGAGTGGGGCAACGGCGAAGATGTTCGCCGCCGGATCTCCGACCTGATCTCGATCATGGCGGATCGGGATTACTTGCTTCCCCTCGACGCGGACGACTCGAGCATCCCGGGCGAGACCGAGATCGTGTTCAAGCACAACCTCGAGCGCGAGCTGATCGTGCGCACGACGGAGCCCGGCCGCCTCGCGCGCTACTACCTGTCCGCCGCCCAGTGGCTCGAGGCCAAGACCGTGCAGCGCAGCGACGAGCAGCTCGAGTTCCTCGCGAACCTGTACGAGCGCGGCGGCGATCTTCGACGCGCGGCGCGCTGCTACCTGCAGGGCGGCGATCGTGCGCGCTCACGGTATGCCCCTGACGAGGCGCGCGTGCTCTACGAGAAGGGCCTCAAGATGGTCGGCGAGGGGGATGCGCCGGCGCGGCTCGACGGCCTCCACAACCTCGGCGATGTCCTCGAGCAGAGCGGTCGCACCGACGAGGCGATGCAATGCTTCACCGAGATGCTCCACCTCGCGTGGCGCTACGACAACCTCGCGAAGGCCGGCGCTGCGTACAGCCGCCTCGCCCGCGGTCAGCGCCGCCTCGGCAAGTACGACAGCGCCATGGATCATCTGCGGCGCGCACACGAGCTGTTCGAGCGCTCGCGCGATGATCGCGGTATCGCCTCGACGCTCGACGACATGGGGCGCGTCAACTGGCTGCGCGGTGCGTTTGGCCAGGCGCTCGATTTCCACCGCCAGGCGCTGACGATTCGCCGCGCGCTCGGCGATCGCCGATCGATCGCGCTGTCGCTCGCGAACATCGGCCGCGTTCATCACGACACCGGCAACTTCAAGGCGGCGATCAATCAGTTCCGCGAGGCGCTCGATCTGCGCCGCGACATCAGTGATCTCGTCGGCGTCGTGCAGTCGCTGTGTGACCTCGGTGGCGTGCATGCCGAGGACGGCAACCACGAGCTCGCCCTCGATATGCTCGGCGAGGCGCGCACGATGGCGCAGGAGATCGGCGACAAGCTCGCGCTCGCAGACGTGCTGTCGCGTGCCGGCGAGGTCAAGGCTGCGATGGGCCGTGGCCTCGAGGCGATCAAGGATCTCCAGGACGCGAAGCTGATCGCGTCGGGGCTCGGCGATCGCGTCGCGCTCGCGGTCACCCACCAGCGGCTCGCACAGGTGTTCCTCCAGATGGAGGACCTCGAAGCCGCCGATGTCGAGGCGCACGCCGCGGTCGCGGTCAGCGAGGCCGTCGGGCTCCGTGTTCACATCGGCTGCGGCTATCGCGTCAAGGCGGAGGTCGCCGGCGCGCTCGGTCACACGCTCCAGGCCGAGGACGATTTCCGGCGCGCGATCGACATCCTGTCTGCGGTGAAGCACGAGGTCGAGCTGGCTCGCGCGTACCAGGGCCTCGCGCTGATCAAGGAGCGCGCTGGCAACTCTGCCGAGGCTCAAAAGCTGCGCAGCCGCGCCGTCGATATCTTCAACCGCCTGCGCGGCGCCGCGGCTACCGAGTAGCGACATGGCGATGACTGACGCCGACGCGCGGAAGCGACTCGCGATCGCGGTCCCGTCGAACGTCCGCCTGGTGTGCGCGACGCTCGCCGCAGCGGGTCATCAGGCGGTCACCGTCGGGGGTGCCGTCCGCGATGCGATCCTCGGCCGCACGCCCGGCGACTGGGATGTCGCCACGAGCGCACGGCCCGAGGACGTGATGGCGCTGTTCAAGCGCACCATCCCGACCGGGCT
>JAYUYE010000920.1:0-3079 GCA_043752985.1 Myxococcales bacterium | reverse complement strand
TTCTCGTCGAGGCTCGCGTGACGGCGCGCTGCAGCCACGAGAACATCGTGGTGATTCACGATGTCGACGAGTACGGCGGCGTGCCCTACATGGTGCTCGAGTATGTCGAGGGCACCACGCTGAAGAAGCTGATCGCCGACAAGCGACTACCGGTCGGACGCGCGATCGAGCTGATCGTGCCGGTCGTGCGTGCGCTGATGGCCGCGCACCAGGCGAACATCATCCACCGCGACCTCAAGCCAGAGAACATTCTGGTCACCGGGGCCGGGACGATCAAGGTGCTCGATTTCGGAATCGCGAAGCTGTTCTCGACGCCGGAGACGGCGCCTCGGCAACGGCCTCCCTCGGGGCCCCAGAACCTGCCGCTGCATGCCACGCAATCGGGCGCGATCGTCGGAACGCTGCCGTACATGTCTCCCGAGCAGCTCGGAACCGACGCCGTCGATCACCGCAGTGATCTGTGGGCGGTGGGCATCATCCTGTTCGAGATGCTCGCGGGCAAACACCCGCTCGATCCGGTCACCGAAGGCCGGCTGTTCGGCGCCGCCGCGATGGTCGACAAGCCGATGCCGTCGCTCGGCGACGAAGTTCCCGGCTTGCCCGACAAGCTCGACCAGATCGTCGCGCGCTGCCTCGCGAAGACCAAGGCTGCGCGCTACGCGACCGCCGCGGAGCTGTGCGCGGATCTCGAGCCGCTGCTGCCGCGGCGGTCCGGACGTCACCTCATCACCGACGAGAGTCCCTACCCCGGCCTCACCGCGTTCCAGGAATCCGACGCGAACCGGTTCTTCGGGCGCTCGCAGGACATCGCCGAGATCGTCACGCGCCTGCGCGACCAGCCACTGGTCGGCGTGGTCGGGCCATCGGGTGTCGGCAAGTCATCGCTCGTGCGCGCGGGTGTGGTGCCCGCACTCAAGAGCTCGGGAGATGCGTGGGAAGTGATGATCGTCCGGCCCGGGCGCCAGCCGCTCGCCTCGCTCGCGAGCACGCTCGAGTCCGTGCGCGAGACACGCGACAGCGATCCGGTGATCGAGGATCTCGCGGGCAAGCTGCGCAGTGAGCCCGGCACGTTCGGCGCCCGGCTGCGCGCGCGCGCGCGACGCAAGCGAACGTCGATCATGCTGTTCGTCGATCAGCACGAGGAGCTGTACACGCTGGTCGCGGATCCGGGCGAGCGGCGCGCGTTCACGGCGTGTCTCACCGCGGCCGGCGACGATCCATCGGGTCCGCTGCGCGTCGTGGTCTCGATGCGCTCCGACTTTCTCGATCGTGCTGCCGAGGATCGACGGTTCGTCGACGAGCTGACGCGCGCCCTCGTGTTCCTCCAGCCACCGAGTCGCTCCGGCCTCGAGGCGGCGCTGACCCAGCCGCTGACCAGCCTCGGCTTTGGCTTCGAGCCCGGCATCGTCGACGACATGCTCGCGACGCTCGAAGCGACCCCGGGCTCGCTGCCGCTGCTCCAGTTCGCGGCGGCGAAGCTGTGGGAGACCCGCGACACGAAGCGGCGCGTGCTCACGCGCGACAGCTACCTCGCGATGGGCGGTGTCGGCGGCGCCCTCGCCTCGCACGCCGACGAGGTGTTCGCGGGACTCACGCCGCCGGATCAGCTGCTCGTGCGCACGATCGTCGAGCGGCTGGTCACGCCCGAGCGCACGCGCGCGATGGTGGATGCGAGCGAGCTGCGCGATATCTCACTCGAGGTCGATCGGTTGATCACACACTTGGTCGCCGCGCGGCTCCTCGTGGTCCACGCCCGCGGCGACAGCGAAGGCTCCGGTGTCGAGCTCGTCCACGAATCATTGATCAAGAGCTGGCCCGCGCTCCGCCGCTGGCTCGACGAGAACCACGACGACTCTGCGTTCCTCGCGCACGTCCGCACCGCGGCGAAGCAGTGGGATGCAAAGGGGCGCCCGCAGGGCCTGCTGTGGCGAGGCGAGGCGATGGAGGAAGCGCGGCTGTGGCGCGCCCGCTTTCATGGTGAGGTTCCTCCGCGCGAGACGGACTTCCTCGACGCGGTGATCGGCCTCGCGACGCGTGCGGCCCGGGTCAAGCGCCGCGCGGTGATCGGAACCATCGCGTTCCTCGGCTTGCTCGTCGCTGCCGCCGGGATTGCCCTCGTGCTGATCAGCAGCGCGCGCAGCGAGACCGATCGTCAGCGCACCGAGGCGCTCGCGGCGAAGCAGAAGGCCGTCGAGTCCGAGGCCAGAGCCGTGGATGCCCGGGCCCAGGAAGCGAAGGAGCGAATCGCGGCGGAGCAGTCACTCGCCGACTTCAAGGAAGCGACCCGCCTCAAGAACGAAGCGCTCGCGTCGGTCAAGACGACGAAGGACAAGCTCGCGACGACCCAGAAGGATCTCGCGAGCAAGGAGACGGAGCGCGCGAAGGCGGCGCGGCTCGCACTCGAGAAGAAGACGGAGCTCGACCGCAAGCGGGCGGCCGACAACCAGAAGACCGCCGACGAAGCGAAGCGGCGCGGCAAGCACACCACCGGCCTGGACTGACTCGGCCGGTGATCACCAGCTGCCGCTGATCACGAGCCCGGCGCGATCGCTGCCGAGCTGGGGCGTGATCGTCGTCGTCGGCGCGCTGGCCCGGGGCTGGTTCATCACGACGAGCCCGATGCCGGTCGCGATGACGACGCCGCCGACCGCGAGGACGCTCAGCGTACCGGCGCGCCAGCCCTTTGCGTTGTCCTCGCGCTGCTGGATCCAGTCCGGCAGCATCACGCCGCGATGGTTCAGGTCGTGGAGCTTCGCGTAGTCGTCGAACGCGGCGAACCGGCCGCGCGTCTCGAGGTACATCACGCCGCCGATCGCGGACACGACGACGCCGCCGATCAGCACCGCATACGGCTTCCACGGCTTCCACCGGCGCACGAGTCTGCGAGCCACCGCGGGCCTCTCGAGCTCGAGCGTGACCTCGGCCTTCGCGCGCGGCTGAACATCGACGGTCCGCGTGTCGGTGAGATATCCCGCCCGCGTCGCGACGAGCTGGTGCGAGCCGACCCGGACGAGCCGCGTGATCGATCCAGGACCGTCGAGCAGCGGCTTGCCGTCGAGCGTGACTGCGAGCGGCTGGC
>JAYUYE010000919.1:0-3080 GCA_043752985.1 Myxococcales bacterium | reverse complement strand
GGTCACCGCGCCGGATCTTGGTTCGGCGCGCGGCAGCGAACAGGTGTTCACGACGTCCCGCCCGGAACCGTCGCGACCCTCACATACGAGGGAAACCGCGGCACGCCGTCCTCGGAGAGCTCCTGGTAGCGGAACGTGATGACGCTGCCGATCGCCGGCGGCGCCTCGCGCTCCGCATCGGAGAACCCGGTACCGACGTTGAACCGTGCACGGCTCGGCAGCTCGCACACGAGCGCACCAAGCCGACCCTTGTGCTTGCCCGTTCCCGGCGCGTGGCCGATCACGGTGGCCTCCGTATCGTGGAACGTCTTGACCTTGAGTAGCGAGCTCGAGCGGCCGACCGCGTAGAGCGAGCCGGGTCGGCGCAGCATCAAGCCCTCACCGCCGAGCCCCTCGACGCGAGCGAGCTCGGTGCGCAGGTGATCGAGGCCTTCACACGGCACGTGCTCGAGAACGCGGGCGTGCTGCGAAGCACGTGGTGCGAGCAGCTGCTTCGCGTGCGCGAGTCTCTCCTCGAACGTGCCGGGTGCGTTCGGCGCATCGAACACGACGTAGCTGACCGACTTCCACGCATCACTCTTTGCGCCCGAGCGCACCACGCTGTTGGTCTGGCTGAACATCTTGCGACCGACCCACAGCTCGCCATCGAGTGTGTCCGCGGGCAGCGGCGCGACGAACCACTCCGGTGCGCTGAACGTGTTGCCGAGTCGCGACACGAACGCGGTGCCGTCCCAGTACGCGCGGATGCCGTCGAGCTTCTCGCTCATCCACCATCCCGTCGGGTCGTGGGTCAACTCCCACTTGTGCGCGAGCAAGAGCGGCGGTGCGGTCGCCTTCTTGACCGCCGCGCTGCGTCCCGCTGCACTGCGCGGAAGCGGGACGGTCCCCACGCGTGCGGTCTCGACGGCGTCACCGAGGTACGCACGGAGGTGCTTGCACGTGCGGCGATCGATCGCGGCACCCTGGTTTCGCCAGGCGGGGCACGAGCACATGTGGACCGCGCCGGTACGCGACAGGGTGTAGGTGCTGGTGGAGCCCTGGACCTCGATCTCCGCGCCATCGTCGAGAGTCGCCATCTGCGAATCGTGAGTCTGGCACGATCGGCGGGTATCGCGCTGGTGGTTGGTGCTCGTCGCACGTGCAGCAGCAGGCTGCTGTCGCGTACCCGACGATAGCTGTGGCGCCGGCGATCGTGCTCGGGTCCGGCGCGAAGTTGCTCGCGCAGGGCGGCGGCGGTGGCCTGATCACGACGCTGACCGGCAGCTTCACCGACATGGGCGCGAGCGTGTACCCGCCGATGCAGTGACTACTTGATCACGGCGAGGCGTGGCGACCGCTTCGGCTTCGACAGCACGTTGCCGGCGACCTTGATCGCGGTCTTGGTCGCGATATCCATGAACCGCATCGCGTTCTCGGAGTCCGGACTCGACGCGATGATCGGCACGCCGGCGTCACCGCCGAACCTGATCCGCGTGTCGATCGGAATCTCGCCGAAGAAGTCGCAGCCGACTTCCTGCGCGAGTCGCTTGCCACCGCCGTGGCTGAAGATCTCGTCGTGGTGCCCGCACGCCGGGCACGTGTAGTAGCTCATGTTCTCGACGATCCCGAGGATCGGAATCTCGACCTTCTCGAACATCGCGATGCCCTTCACGACATCGACGATCGAGACCTCCTGCGGCGTGGTCACCATCACCGCGCCCGCGATCGGGATCAGCTGCGACAGCGAGAGCTGAACGTCACCGGTGCCCGGCGGCAGATCGCAGACAAGGTAGTCGAGCTCACCCCAGTCAACGTCGCCGAGGAACTGCTGGAGCAAGCGATGCACCATCGGTCCGCGCCACACCACGGCCTCGTCCTTGTCGACGAAGAAGCCGACCGAGATGACCTTGAGGCCCTGGTGGATCGCCGGGATGATCCGGCTGTCCTTGCTCGCGCTCGCCGGCACCTCCGGCGTACCGAGCATCGTGGGAATCGACGGGCCGAACACGTCGGCATCGAGGAGGCCGACGCGCGCGCCGTGGCGCTGCAGTGCAAGCGCGAGGTTGACCGCGACGGTCGACTTGCCGACGCCGCCCTTGCCGGAAGCAACGGCGACGACGTTCTTCGGGCCCTTCAGCACGGCCTTGTCGCTCGGCGTCGGGAGGTTCGCGGTCTCGACGTTCATCACGACGCTGACCCGCTTGGCACCGATGCCCTGCAGCGTCTGCTCGATCTTCTGCTGGAGCTCGCGGCGCTGCGTCGTCGGATACGCGTGCGTCGGGATGTCGATCTTGACGAGGACGTCGTCGCCCTGGACTTCGACGGTGCGAACCAGCCGGTAGGAGATGATGTCGTGCCCGAGCGCCGGATCGATGACGGTGGCGAGAGCTTCTCTGACGCTGGCTTCGTTCATACGGCTCCGTCTAGGAAAGGTGCCCGAGCTTGGACTTCTTGGTCGCGAGATAGCCATCGCTGTGCGTCGAAGCGTCGATCCAGTGCGACTCGTGCGCGCCGATGACGACCCCCGCCTGCTCGAGCCCCGAAATCTTCTGCGGGTTGTTCGTCATCAATCGAACACTCGTGACGCCGAGGTCGGCGAGGATGCTCGCCGCCAGATCGTACGAGCGCAGATCCGCTTCGAAGCCGAGCGCGAGGTTCGCGTCGACCGTGTCCGCGCCGGCGTCCTGCAGCGCGTATGCCTTGACCTTGTTGCCGAGGCCGATACCGCGACCCTCCTGCACGAGATAGACGAGGACGCCGCGCCCGACCTCACCGATCTTCGCGAGCGCAGCATCGAGCTGCACGCGACAATCGCAGCGCAGGCTGCCGAGGACCTCGCCGGTGAAGCACGACGAGTGGACCCGGGTGAGGACGTCGCCGCCGCGAACATCTCCGAGCACCATCGCGACGTGCTCTTCGGGGCCCGTGCCGAGCGCGGTCCCGCCGGTGCCGGTTGGGTCTCCGGTGCGGTACACGACCACCCGGAACTCACCGTTCGGGGCGGGGAGCTTGGACTCCGAGTACCGCGTAATCATGGGGATGGGCGTGTATGGCCGGGCCTGTCGCCCTTGTCAATCCGTCGGACGTCCGGCGGTGACCGC
>JAYUYE010000918.1:0-7658 GCA_043752985.1 Myxococcales bacterium | reverse complement strand
CGATCGGGGACAGCTTGGGCCCGTCGCTGTCGCCCCATGGCAGGATCGGAGCCTGCCGATCGACACCGGCGTGGCACAGCCAGGACTTTGCCGAGGCGACCATGCGCGACGCCATGCGAGCGCCCTGGTTGCGCGCGAGCTCGCCGACCACCGGGCGGATCGCGGCGGTCGAGGCCGGGCGCCAGGGCAGGGCAGTCTCGTGCGGGGCGAGATCGATGTCGCCCGCGAGATAGACGAAGGACGGTAGTTGCCGGCGCGGGGTGACCTCGCCGGGCGCTACGAGCTGGGGGACCTCGAAGACACGGACGCGCGGATCTGCGGCAAGCGTATCCACGAACGCGACCGCCGAATTGGTCGTGCCGAGGTCGATGCCGATCAAGAAGCGCGCAGACACGGTTGGGACTTCCTACCGCATCCGCGCGCCACCATCTACTCACACAGGATACGCTGGCGCCGTGACCCGACTCCTCGCGTTGCCCTTCGTGCTGCTCGCCTGTGCAAAGCAGGCCAATCCCGCCAACGACCCGGTCGACCTCAAAAACGACGGGTGGTCCTGCTACTCGTACATCGGCGAGCGGACCCACTGCGAGCTGCGGATGGACTTCTGCAACCAGACCCGGCAGTCGATCTCGCCGGACTACCAGCCCACCGAATGCGTCCGCACCGATGTCGCGTACTGCTACGAGCGACCGGGCGACGCGCCCGACGAGTCCTCGAAGGGCGATCCGTCGATGGTCGAGGAGACGATCCGGCGCTGGTGCTACCGCACGCCCGAGGAGTGCGCTAGCCACGACTCGTCGTGCGTCGAGAGCCGGTAGCTCAGCCGCGGACGAACGACTGCGCGCCCGTGAAGGTGAAAGCAAAATCGAAGAAGCGCTAGCGGATCGTCTACAAGCCGGCGCGAGCTACCACTGCCGGTCTTTCTTGACCTGGATCTTCGTCGGGATCAAGAGCTCCATGAACGCGTCGATGAACGCGACGGCATCGGCCTCCTTGACGCCGGTGATCGGCGGCCCGTCGAAGTGCTTGCTGTGCTTCTGACCCTCGCGCTCGCAGACCAGCGTGCGATCCGACTTGGTCTTGAGCACGTAGTCCTTCTCGAGCGTGAAGTAGCGGCCGAAGGTCGGGTCCTTCTTGTTCGCAACGAGGCCGACCATGTACGCCTCGCCGAGATCGGCGGGCGCCGGGAGATCGAGGACGCCGATCCGGTACGAGGCACTGCCGGTTGGTGGGTCGCGCTGCTCGGCGTAGAGAAACGGCATGTGCTCGACATGTGCCTGTGCCCAGACCGCGTCGAAGAAGAACTTCTCTTTGCGCTCGATCACTCCGATCACCGTCGTCGCTCCTTTGAGCTTGACGAGGTTCGGCAGGAACACGTGCGCCAGTGCAAACGTCGGGGTCATCGCCATGACCCCATCGTAACCCAGTCCGCTACTCGCGCTCGCGGACGGAGTACTCGAGCTTCCACCGGCCGCGACCGTCGCGCGCGACGCACCACAGCTCGAGAGTCCCGACCTCGGTGACGTGAGCTTCGAGCCGGACCGGGACGAGGTCCCCGGACGTGCGCTCGCCATCTGCCTCGACCAGCTTCTCGACGGGATCGAGCTCCGTGAGGCCGGGGGCATCGGCGTCGATCAGCGTGCCGGGACCGTCTTCCTTGCGCGTCGCCGCGGCGAAGAACCGGAAGTTCGAGGTCTCGCCGACGACCAGGCCGAGCTCGTCGTCGGGGAGCTCGACGGTCGAGCCCTCTTCGAGACCCTGCGGCGCGACACACAGCGCCTTCACCGGCGGTGCGAAGCCGGGGATCGCGGGCATCGCACTCTCGATGCCGATGTAGTACGCGCGCGCCGTGCCGCCCCGGATTCGCACGCCTTTGCCGCGCCGGACGTTGCCGTAGTGGGCCGCGCCGAGCGCGACGGCGAGATCGAGGTCCGAGCCGCCGAGCACCTTGACGTCGCGGCCGGCCCACGCGCGCAGCAGCTCCGTGATCCGCTGCTGCAGCTTCGCCGCCTTCATGACGCCGCCGTTGAACAGCACCGCCGTCGGCATCCGACCGAACCGGCCAAGGAACTCGGCGAGGTGACGCGTCACCGCGGGATCGTGTGCGTAGGGCAGACCCATCTCGCGCAGACCGGCCGCGCGGCGGCGCTCCGCTTTCGCATCGACGCCCACGCTGGGGAAGAAGCCGTCGACGAGCATCGCTTCGGCCTGCTCGCGGGTGACCTCGGCCTTCATCGTGCCGCCGATCAGCTTGCTGCCGCGGCCGAGGATCGAGATCGGGACCGATTTCGGCGACTTGTCGCCGAGCAGCTTCTCTTTCGCGCCGCGACACGCATGAACGAGCGCGCGCTGCTGCATGGCATCGAGCGTCTTGCCCGCATCGGTGATCTGCTTGCCCGCGATCGCCGCGAGCGCGAGATCCATGTTGTCGCCGCCGAGCAGGATGTGATCGCCGACCGCGATCCGCTCGAGCGACAAGGCGCCCGCGTCCTGTGCGACCTCGATCAGCGAAAAGTCGGTGGTGCCGCCACCGACGTCGCACACGAGGACGATGTCGCCGGGCGACAGGTCGTTGCGCCACGCATCGCCGCGCGCCGCGAGATAGGCGTAGAACGCGGCCTGCGGCTCCTCGAGCAGCGTGACCTTGTCGAACCCGGCTTCGCGGGCGGCGACGACCGTCAGCTCGCGCGCGACCGGATCGAACGACGCCGGCACCGTGAGCAGAACTTCTTGCTCGTCGGCGGGATCGTCGGGGTTCGCGTCGTCCCACGCTGCGCGGAGGTGCGCGAGGTAGCGTGCGCTCGCGTTGACGGGAGACACGCGCTCGCCGCCTTCCATCTCCTTGTCGAGCTCGCGCTGCGCACCGCGGAACGGCAGCACCTGCGCGGTGCGATCGATCGACGAATTGCACAGCCACGACTTCGCCGACGACACCAGGCGATGCGGAAGCTCCGCGCCGCGCTCGCGCGCAAACGTCCCGACCGCGTAGCGCAGCTTGCTCGACCACGGCAGCTGGAGCTGCTCGGACGGCACCTCGTGCTCGCTCGGGAGCAAGAGGAACGAGGGCAAGGATGCCCGCTCGGCGATCTCACCGGGGCCGACGACCTGCATCACCGGAACGGAGCGCGCGGGCGCATCGTCGGCAACGGCGATCGCCGAGTTGGTGGTTCCGAGATCGATTCCGAGGATCTTCATGCGGAGAGCTCGACTTCCGCCGGAGCGATCACGTTGCGATCGATGCCTTCGGCGAGCGTGGGGAGCTTGGCGTCTACCACGCGCCATCCGTGGTGGCGAAGCGTGCCGCGAAACGGCGGCTCGCCCTTCGCTTCGCCGATCAGGCGGATCTCGGCGGGGTCGAAGCCCTTGGGGACCGAGACCTTCTCCTCCTCGGCGCCGGGCATCACGGGCTCGAACGCGAGGTGTTGCTCGAGGACCTTGCGACAGCCGCGGTGGACGTCGCGCGCAGCGGCACCGATGTCCGCGTCAGAGAATCCATCGAGCGGCTCGCGGAGGAAGTCGACGAGCCGACCCTCGCGCTGGAGCAGGGCGAGCAGGGCGAGTGCACCGTCGCGATGGTGCTGCGTGGTCGACAGCTTCTCGACCCTGGGCGCGGGCTTGTCGACAACAACCACCGGCTTGTCGGGGACCTTGTCGGGCAGCAGCTTCGGCGGTTCGGCTCCTTCGGGGAGAAAGCGCACCGCGTCGGTCGGCAGCTTCTTGCCCAACAGGATTCGGAAGAAGCAGATCCAGGCCAGGAAGAAGCGCGACATCGGGCGGATCTAATGTCGATGGCCGCTCGCCGTCGAGGTGCTCCCCGCGAAAACCACCCGATCGGAGGGGCCATCCTCTCGAAAAACTGACGATCCGGATGCGGATCGGGCCTCCAGGTGGTCGTGAACGCTGATCGGTCGCGTGGCGCGACGCTTGCTCGAAGGCCTTTCAACCATGCGCCGCTATGCCGCCATTCTCCTCCTCCTCGCTGGATGTGACCTCTACTTCGGAGGCGATGACGGCCCACCGTGCGCCGACTGGAAGACCGGAGGCGGCGCGGTCGCCCCGGACCTGCTCCGCAATCCCGAGACCGGCCTGTGCGAAACCGGGGGCGGCAGCGGCGGCGGTTGCTACGACTACGAGGGCGAGTGTGGCCCGTGCGCGTACGACATCGCGCAGCCGGCGCAGCGGGACTGGGGCAGCTGCTACAGCGTGTGCGAAGGTCTCGACGAACAGAGCTGTCTTGGCGCCTCGGGCTGCATCGCGGCCTACGACGAGAACACGGACTACGCCGACGCGCCGAGCGTCACGACCTTCAAGGGCTGCTGGTCGACCGCGCCGTCGGGTCCGATCCAGGGCGGCGGTTGCTGGACGCTCGACGCGCACGAGTGCTCGCGCCACGACGACTGCTCGCTGTACTACGGCTACGGCTACGACGCCCCGATCCCGCCGAACGCGGTCGTGGCGCCGTCGTTCGACCGCTGCGGACCCGAGCCGACGACGCAGGGCTGCGCCGCGGTCGACTGTGGTCCAGGCTCGCACTGCGAGGACCAGTGCTACCCATGTGACGGCAAGACCGGGCCGTGCGATCCGCAATGCTCGCCCGTCTGCGTCCCCGACGCTCCGACCTGCGCCGCCGTCGACTGTGCTCCCGGCTACACCTGCATCGAGACCTGCACGGGTATGGACCCGACCTCGGGTGGCGACGGCGGCGCGATCTCGCCGAGCCACTGCTACGCGCAGTGCGTTCCTGACGGCGGCGGCGATCCGGGCTCGTGCACGGGCTCCGCAGCATGCGACGCGCCGGCCCCGGCCTGCCCGGCCAACACGACCGCCGGGCTGTTGAACGGCTGCTGGACGGGCTACTGCATCCCGAACTCCGCGTGCGGCCCCAACGATCCGGGCTCGTGCACGGGCCAGGCGATCTGCGCCATGCCTCCGCCCGCCTGCCCGTCGGGGACGGTACCGGGACAGCTCGCCGGCTGCTGGTCGGGCTACTGCATCCCGCAGAGCGACTGCCCGGTCGCCGCATGCGAAACCCTCACGACCGAAAGCTCCTGCCTCGCCCGCACCGAGTGCACCCCGGTCTACGGCGGCTCGAACTGCACGTGCTCGCCGAGCGGCGGCTGCACCTGCCAGGACCTGGCGTACGAGCGCTGCGAGACGTGGTGGCTGTAGCACCCGCACCCTGATGTTATGATTTCGGCGTGGGGGACCGGGTCTTCGATGACGATCGGGCAACGGTCGACCTAGGCCCGCGTCCGCTCGACAACGTCGTACCACCGCCTGCCGATGACCTCGGCGGCGACGACGACGTCGATGCCACGCGTTCGCTCGTCAGCGAGCTCGAGGCGCCCGTTCACCTCGATCCGGTCCACGCGTTACCGACCCAGATGCTCGGCAAGCGGCCCGGAACCGGGTCGATGACCCGACTGTCCGAGTCGCGGATCACCGCCTCTCCGGTCGACGCGATGAAGCTCGACGAGGTCGAGCGCACGCGGGTCTTCCTCCGGGTCGCCATCGTTCTCTCGGTCCTCGGACCGATCGTCGCCCTGCTGACCAGCGGCGACGTGGTCGCCCAGCGAGTGGTCGTGGCTGGCTCCGGTCTCGGCGTCCTCGGCGCGGTGTGGATCCTCGCGATCATCCGCAACCTGGTCGCCTACGAACAGAAGCGAGTCATCGCCCCGGCGCTCTGCCTCGCCTTCGGTGCGATGTCGGGCGTCTATTACTGGGGCACCGCCTCACCGGTGGCCGCGATGCTGGTCTACGGCATCTACTTCTTCTCCCTCGGTGGTAGCCGCAACGTGACGATGGGCATGTACCTGCTGATCGCGGTGATCCACCTCCTCCTCGGGGTCGGCATCATCAGCGGCGCGCTCGTCGATCGCGGCATCATCAACATGAGCAGCGTCCGACCGCAGGACCAGATCGCCATCGTCGCGATCATCGAGATGCTCTATCTGACCGCCTTCATCACGGCCCGCAAGAGTCAGAAGGTCACGCTCGAGGCGATGAACAGACTCGAGCAAGCGGTGCGCGGTGTCGCCCAGCGCGATGCCCTGCTCGCCGAGGCGCGGGCCGAGCTCGATCGGGCCCTCAAGATCGGTGGCCCGGGCCGGTTCAGCGATCAGGTGATCGGGTCCTTCAAGCTCGGCGTCCTGATCGGGCGCGGCGGGATGGGCGAGGTCTACGAAGCCCAAGGCGTCGCCGACAACCGCGAGGCCGCGGTCAAGCTCCTCCACGCCGGCACCCTCGCGGACCCGACCTCGGTCCAGCGCTTCATCCGCGAGGCCCAGACCGCGGCCAAGCTCGACTGCCCCTACGTCGTCCGCGTCCTCGAGGTCGGGACCACGATCGGACAGATCCCGTTCCTCGCGATGGAGCGGCTGCGCGGCAACGACCTCGCGCATCGCCTCCGCCGCGAGCGCCGGCTCCAGCTGCCAAATGCCCGCACGATCTGCGAACAGGTCGCGATCGGCCTCGAAGCGGCGCGCGTCGCCGGCATCGTTCATCGCGATCTCAAGCCTCACAACATCTTCCACGCCGAGGAGGGCGGCGCGCGGCGCTGGAAGATCCTCGACTTCGGCGTCAGCAAGTCCGGCGGCTCCGGCACCCTGACCCAGGGCCACGTGGTCGGCACTCCGGCCTACATGGCGCCCGAACAGGCGCGCGGCGAGGACGTCGATCACCGCGCCGACGTCTACTCGCTCGCAGCCATCCTCTATCGATCGATCACGGGACATCCCGCATTCACGGGCAAGGACGTTCCGACGACGCTCTACGAGGTCGTCTACCGCATTCCCACTCAGCCTTCCGTCCTCGCTCCGATCCCGAGCGACGTCGATCGCGTGCTCGCGATCGGCCTCGCCAAAGATCCGAAGGACCGGTTCGCGACATCACTCGAGCTCGCAGAATGGTTCGGTCTCGCAGTCGAGAGCCGGCTCTCGACCGAGCATCGAGCGCGCGCCGATGCTCTGATCGAGCGTCAACCATGGGGTACTCGCCCCGGCGTCTCGAAGTGACATTGCTCCCGCAGAGTGGTACGTGTGGATCAGTCCTCGCATGCGTTCGCGCATCCTGATCCTCTGGAACCAGATCGACGACGATGTGTACTCACATTACCGTCGAGACGGGAAGAAGGCCCCTGACTGGGACCCGACGCTCAAGGTCGATCCGTGGGAGACAGCGGAGGAGGAGATGCAGCGGATCAAGCGCTGCATCGAGGGCGCGGGCCACGAGGTCGCGATGGTCAACATCCGCGACAACTTCGACGCGATGCTCGCCGCGATCCGGACCCACAAGCCCGACGTGGTCATGAACCTCGTCGAGTTCTTCCTCGATGATGCAGAGCTCGAGCACGACGTCCCCGCGCTCTACGAGCTGCTCGGGGTCGAGTACACCGGGAACCGCCCGCTCGCTCTCTCGCTCTGCCAGAAGAAGCCGCACGCCAAGGCGATGCTGGCCGCTCACGGTCTTCGCGTCCCACGCGGCGTGGTCCTCGACTCGGTCGCCGAGCTCCGAGATCTTGGCCTGACGTTCCCGCTGATCGTCAAGCCGGCGTACGACGACGCCTCGGGCGGCATCGACTCCGGCTCGGTGGTCCACAACCAGGCCGAGCTCGCGGTCCGCATCGAAAAAATGATCCACGGCCACAAGCAGGCCGCGCT
>JAYUYE010000917.1:0-3086 GCA_043752985.1 Myxococcales bacterium | reverse complement strand
TCTCCAGGGTACCATCGCGAACATGGGCACGCCGCTCCAGGATCGACTCGCCGCTGTCGCGCCCGAGGCCGCGCGAGCACTCGGCGAGCCCGCAGCCGCCGAGGAGACGTTGGCCGCGCTGTGCCGCGACGCGGCCGCGACCTGGCCGGGCATTGCCGTCGACGCCGTCGCCGTGATCGATGCGTTCGCGCCCAAGCTCGCGGCCGACGACCCGCCGGCGCTCACCGTCGCGGGTCTCGCCGAGGTCCACCTCGCGCTCGCGTGTATCCGCGGCGATAACGCGGCCATCATCGCGTTCGATCGCGCCTTCCTCGACGTCGTTCCGCACGCGCTCGCCGGCATGAAGCTGACGGCGGCGACCGTCGAGGATGTTCGCGCGACCGTGCGCGACAAGTTGCTGCTTCCGGAGGGAGAGCGCGGACCACGTGTCCTCGACTACGCGGGGCGTGGTCGGCTGCGCGGGCTCGTCCAGGTCGCGGCGACGCGGACCGCGATCGATCGGATCCGTCTCGAGGAGCGCGAGGCCGAGCTGCCGGCGCGCGAGCTCGCAGCCGCCGGCGACCTCGAGCTGTCGCTGATCAAGGCGCAGTACCGTGCGGCGTTCTCCTCGGGCTTCGCGCGCGCGGTCGCGGCTGCCTCGCGGCGCGATCGAAATCTGTTGCGGCTGCACTTCCTCGGCGGTGTCACGCTCGAGCAGCTCGCGCAGATGTACAGCGTGCACCGCGCGACGGTCGTGCGCTGGCTCGCCGCCGCCCGCGAGACCGTGTTCGGCGCCACGCGCGAGCACGTGGCCGAGACGATCGGCGCACCGGCCGAGGAGCTCGACGAGATGTTCGAGCTGGTCAAGAGTCGGGTCGAGCTCAGCGTCGAGCGCCTGCTCGCATCGATTGAATCGCATCCCTGACGCAACGGCGCTGCGGTCGGACCGGCGCAGTGAAACGCACAACCCGTTGATTTTCTGGCTCCGGCGGAGCCATGTCGATTTCTGTGCGCCGGTCGGCGAGCGGGCCCGTTGGACCTTGCGAACCCAACGAAAGGCCTCCCCGATGCGCTCCACGCTCCTCGCCGCTCTCGCTCTCACCGCCACCCTGACCTCCGCGTTCGCCCCGTCGATCGCGGATGCGTGCGGCGGCTACATGGCCGACCGGACACCCGCCGTGTTCGCGGTCGACGATCACAGCATTCACCGCGTGGGCACCGACCACTGGAACCGCCGCGCCTTCGTGGTGCTCGGGAAGATTACGGCTCCGGCGGATGCGACATGGCAGCTGCTCGCGCCGCGGACGTACGACACCACGCAGATCGCCGACGCACCCGACCCGCAGCAGTCGACGACGTTCACGCTCGTCGGGCCGTCGGGTTCGCGCGTGGTGTCGAGCAACCGCCACACCCTGCTCAAGCAGAGTTTCCGTACCCTGCACGAGCACTCGGCGATCGAGGTCGACATTGCCGAGCAGGCACGCTTCCAGGTCGCCGTGCTCGGCGTCCAGCCTGACGCGAAGTGGATCGAGTCGTCCGGTGTCACGCCGTCGAAGGACACGCGCGCATGGGTCCGCGATCAGGGCATGGACAACGCGCACGTCTACGCCGTGAAGCTCAAAGGAACGAAGATCGAAGTGATCTCGGCGTACGGCAAGAACGATATCGGCCTGACGTCGTTCGTCGTCGTCGACGGTGAGTCCCGGGGTGCGTTCCTCGGCAGCCTGATCGGCGGGCTCGACCTCGGCGGCAAGCGCTACGTATTGCTCGAGCGCGACGGCCAGATCACGCCGGTCGCGGTGTGAGGTACAAGGGTGCATGGCCTGGGTGAAGATTCCTGCTGACCATCATCCGGTGTTCCTCGCGGCGCTGCCCAAGGATCGGCGCGTCGCAACGCTCAAGATGTTCGGCGCCGTGTGCGGCATCGTGAACGGGAACATGTTCGCGGGTCTGTTCGGCCGGTCGTTCATGGTGAAGCTGAGCGACGCCGATCATAAGGAGGCGCTCGCCCTCGACGGTGCCGAGCCGTTCGACCCGATGGGCAACGGCCGCATGATGGGCAACTCGGTGTTCATGCCCGAGGATGTGTTCGGTGACGACGCGGAGCTGAAGGCCTGGATGCGGCGCGCGTTCGACTACGCGGCGACGCCGCCGCGCAAGGTGAAGAAGGTGAAGAAGGTGAAGGCAGCGACGCCGACCGCCAAGCCGAAGGTCAAGCAGGCTACGGCGCGACCTCGTCGATGATCACCTGCGCGGTCAGCTTCGCCGCGAGCACGAGATATGGCGTGTCGACGGTCGCTGGCGTGTCCGTCTTCAGGTGCCGGTACGGCGACGTGTCGCCACCGACGTACTCCTCGGTCAACCCGATCGCCGCGAAGCCGCGCTCGCGAAATGCCTCGTGATCGGTGCCCTCGGTCGGCACGGTCGTGACGAGCGCCCCGACGATCTGCGCCGCGGCGCGATACTCGGCCTCGAGGGTCGCCGTCGGCATCTCGAGCTCGAACCGGAGATCGTTGTCCTGATCCCACGCGACCTGATCGATCGTGTGGACCGCGCGAACATTCGCGGCGGTCTTGGTCGGCGCGTACGCGCGACTGCCGACGAGCCCGTTCTCCTCCCCATCGAACAGCACGATGGTGACCGGTGAGGTCCGGCACGGAACATCGACCAGGTAGCGAGCGACCGCGAGCACCACGGCGACGCCGCTCGCATTGTCGTTGGCGCCGGGACTGTCGAGAACGGTGTCGAAGTGCGCTCCGACGATGATCTCCTTGCCAGTTCCGCCCATCGTGGCGGGGATCGTGACGGCGACGTTGGCGCCGGTCGTGTACGTGACGAGCTGCGCCGTCCAGCCGATCGTCGCGAGCTGATTCATCAGGTACGTCCGCGCCGTCGTGCGCTGCGTGCTGAGCGCGCGCGGTGCCGAAGCGAGGCCGGAGATCCAGGTCGTCAGCTGACCCTGCAGCCACGTCGCGTCGATCGCGGGGCGCGTGCAGCCGGGCGGCGCGTCCGGCCGGACTGCACCATCGGTCCCCGCATCGAACGAGTCCATCGACGACGCATCGCACGCACCGAGTGCGCCGAGCGAGAGCACCAGCCAGGGCAAC
>JAYUYE010000916.1:0-3092 GCA_043752985.1 Myxococcales bacterium | reverse complement strand
CTTTGATGTAGCGACCTCGCGAGAGGAGTCGTATCGCGAGGTCAAGATCGACCTCCCCGACACCTGGGTCCGCGGGTTCCTCCAGGTCAGCTCGGCCGCGACGCTGCCCGCGCACGTCGTCGAGCTCCACCCGATGGACGTCCACAACCTGTGCTTCCTGCTGCGCCGGAACAAGGAGCTGTTCGGACCACGCTCGCTGCGGTTCCAGCTCACGCCCGGTGCGCCGGTCAAGATCGTCGTCGATCCGTGGGGCACTGTCCTCGATTGCCCGCGCAGCATCTTCACCGAAGGCACGCCCGCCGAGATCCGGATCTGGGGCCGTCGCCGGCTGTTCATCCTCGAGCGCTTGCTGCCGCGTGCGACGCGCGTCCGCGTGTTCCTGCTCGGCTCGGGCCTGCCGAGCTACTGGGTCGTCGACATGGGTCCCTTGTCGTTCACGCTCGGGCTATCGGGCTGGACGCTCAACAACTGGTCGGACGCCGGCAACTTCGATCTGATGGCGGCGCGCGAGGAGGTCGACTCGGTGACTCGGGCGCGCGTGTTCGACGAGCTCGGCAAGAGCTGGCTCGCAACGCCGGAGGAGCTCGCGCAGCGCACCGGTCTCGCCACTCCGATCGTCGCGTCCGCGCTCGCGAGCTGGGTCCAGGCCGGTCGCGCGATCTACGACCTCGACAAGGGCGTCTATCGCAAACGCGAGCTGACGCGCGAGCCGCTGCCGATGGAGAAGCTCCGGTTCTCGAACCCCCGCGAGGAAGCCGCGGCACAGCTGCTCCATCGCGCGAAGATCGCCATCGACAAGGCCGACACCGGCGGCGGCGGCCTCGTGCTCGCGGGTCGGCTCAAGGTTGGTGATCGGCTGTTCGCGCCGGAGCTCACGTTCGACACCGAGCAGCGCCTGGTCAAGGGCGACTGCAGCTGCGACTACTTCGTGCGCAACCGGCTCCACCGCGGTCCGTGCGAGCACATGCTCGCGCTGCGTGCCGCGCACCGCCGCGGGATCAACGAGCACATCGAGTTCACCGCGACAACGAAGCCGGACTGGCGGGGCCGCCCGACGTCCGTGCCCGACGAGAGTCGCGAGAACTTCCAGCTCGCGTTCCGCCGCGCGGTGACGCGGGCCGCCGAGCTACGCAGCGCCGCTCGATTCGCCGAGTCGATCGCCGAGCTGGAGCGGATCGCGCGACTGACCCCGCCGGACTCGAACGAGTACGGCCGGCTCCAGGAAGTCCTGTGCGAGGCGAACCTCGACATCGGCGAGCACCAGCAAGCGCGGATCGCGGCGGACCTCGCACTCGCCAAGTTCCCCACGAGCCCGCTCGCGCTGCGTGTCAAACGCGATGCGCTGGTTGCGCTCGGCGAGGTCGGTGCCGCGATCCCCGTCGCGCGCAGCCTGTGCACGGTCGAGAATACGTTCCTGCGCTGGGTCGAGCTGGTGCAGCTATGCGAGCAGCTCGCCGACTGGAATGCGCTCGCGCAGTTCTCCGGGGAGGGGCTGCGTCTCCACCCGAAAACCCGCGATCTCGAGCTCGCCCGCGACCTCGCGCTGCACCACCTCGGCGGCGCCGCACCAGTGCCGCTGAGCGAGGACGCCGCGCCGAAGCAGTCGTGGTTCCGTCGCGCGATCAACAAGATCACCGGCAAGCCGACGCCCGCCACCACCCCACCAGCCCCGGTCGCCGATCCGGCCGAGATTCAGCTCGTGCGGATCATCAACGAGCTCGCGATTCGCGCCACGATCATCGATCGGACGACCTTGACCCAGCTGGTACGCGTGACCTACGCCGCCGCGGAGCACATCGAGGGTCGCGTGTTCGCGATGGTCGCGGCGCTCAAGGACAGTCCCGCGATCACCTCGCTTCCGAGCGATCAAGAGCTGATCAACCTCTTGCGACGCGAGCTGTCGTGACCGATAGTCGCGGAGCGTGGCGGGTGGCCACAGACCTTGCAACCTGGGCGGCGGATCGCCGTCCATGCGATCACGTCCTGCATGCCTCACTGGCTCACTCAATACTGTGTGTCCACGGTGCACCTCAGCGGAGTCCGGTTGGGATTCACTTCGAGAAGTCGAATGCCGCCGAGGTGCACCGCGGACACTCGAGCAAAGCGATCCAGTCCTGGGAGTAGACGAAGGTAGTCACCCGCTACGCACTTTTTGAATTCACCGTGCCCTATCGCGACAACTTCCCCGAGGCGAAGCCGCCCAAGACCCGCAAGGAGCTCTACGAGCTGATCGCGCGGGGCGGGACGGACGAGGTCATTCTCGACGAGATGATCCGTCTCGGGTTCTGGGAAGGCGACCAGCCGAGCTCGACGGATCCGCCCGACGAGATCCTGCGGATGGTCGACCTCCGCAAGCGACTGACCACGCTGCGCGAGAACGCCGCGCGGCTCAAGAACCTCGCCGAGCTCGAGCTCGAGCTCAAGAAGCAGCGGTTGCGCGAGTCCAAGCGCAAGCGCGAGGAGACCAAGCAGCGCCGGCTCGGTGAGCGCGCCGCCAGCCGCGCCGTCACGCAGGAGAGGAAGCACGTCGAGCTGACGTACCTCGGGCCGCGCGTCTCCGGCGGCCTCGGTCCGACCGGAGACCGGCGGATCTCGGACGGCGCACGCCTGTCGGCTGCCGGACTGCCCGTGGTCCACACAGCCGCCGAGCTCGCGACCGCGACGGGCTTGGCGCTCGGGCAGCTCCGGTTCCTCGCGTTCGCGCGCGACGTCTCGACTACCACGCACTACCGGCGCTTCACGATCCCCAAGCGAAGCGGCGGTGACCGGCTGATCTCCGCGCCGCGTGCTCGGCTCAAGAAGCTGCAGCACTGGATCCTCGAGCACGTGCTGAACAAGCTGCCGCTCGCGCCGTCTGCGCACGGCTTTCGCCCCGGCCACTCGACGGTGAGCAATGCAATCCCGCACCTTTCGTCCGCGATCGTCATCAACGTCGACCTCAAGGACTTCTTCCCGACCGTCACTTACCCGCGGGTAAAGGGCCTGCTCCGCAAGATCGGGTACAGCGAGGAAGTCGCGACCGTGCTCGGCCTCGTGTGCACCGAGCCAGATCTCGTGGAGACCGTGCTCGACGGCATCACGTACTACGTCGC
>JAYUYE010000915.1:0-3097 GCA_043752985.1 Myxococcales bacterium | reverse complement strand
CGACCCCGAACTGGGCGGAGTAGGTCTCCGCGTTCTCGTGCGCGGTCGAGTGATACTCGATCGCGTGGCCCGCGGCGGCGAGGTTGCGGAGCAGCAGGCGATCCTCCTCGGGGATGTACGTGTACGCGCTGATGAAGAACGTCACCCGCGCGCCGTAGAGCTCGAACATCGGCAACAGGCCATTCCACCCGACCATGTCGTGATCGTCGAAGCTGAGCGCGAGGCCCTGCGTCGCCGTGCCGTCGGCGAGGTCTGCATACGTCACGAACGTCATGTTGCGATCAGCGGCGCCGGCGACGACCTGCTCGATCGTGCTCTCGTCGATCGTTCCGTTCGGCTTGTGCGAGTACAGGTGAAGGATCGTCTCGTCGACCATGGCGCGATCGAGACCCACAGCGATCGCATCCGCGCTGACCGCGTTCTTGTTGTCGATGCTGATCCCGCACAGCACGCGGTGGTCGGCACCGTGCGAGTAGATGTTGTCGATCTCGCTGAGCGTGACGTCACAGCCAGCGAGCGCCGCGCATACGAAAATCACGCGCCACATCGGTCCAGCATGCCTATCCTGATCGAACGGTGTCAGGTTTTCGTAGCCTACCCGATCGCCCATAACTGCGTGCCTTGACACCTGAACATCCGCTCCGTACGGTGCCGGTTCCATGCCACGCAGCTCGCTCGGACCGGGTCGTCGTCAACCGAAGACCGAGCCGGATTCCATCGTCATCGAAGGTGCCCGAGAGCACAACCTGATGGTCGATCACCTCGAGCTCCCGAAGCATCAACTCGTGGTGATCACCGGGCCGTCGGGATCCGGCAAGTCGAGCCTCGCGTTCGACACACTGTATGCCGAGGGCCAGCGGCGCTACGTCGAGTCGCTGTCCGCCTACGCGCGGCAGTTCCTCGGTCAGATGGAGAAGCCGAAGTACGAGCGGATCAGCGGCCTGTCGCCGACGATCGCGATCCAGCAGAAGAGCGCGTCGAGCAATCCGCGGTCGACCGTCGGAACGATCACCGAGATCTATGACTACCTGCGCGTGCTCTACGCGCGCGCCGGCGAGCAGCGCTGTCACCAGTGCGGCGGTCCGGTCGGAGCGCGCACCGCCGGCGAGGTCGTCGACGAGCTCGCCGCCCTGCCCGACAAGACGCAGGTGACCCTGCTCGCTCCGAAGTCGGAGAACCGCAAGGGCGAGTTCCGCGAGCTGTTCCTCGAGCTGCGCAAGGCGGGCTTCGTACGCGTCCGGATCGACGGGATGATCGTTCGCCTCGAGGACGTCGAAGCACTCGAGAAGGGCAAGAAGCACTCGATCGAGCTCGTCGTCGATCGCGTCACGATCAACGCGAAGGAGAAGGGTCGATTGACCGACTCCGTCGAGACCGCGCTCCGTGAGGGCAACGGCAAGCTGATGGTCGAGGTCGCGGGCGAGAAGGTCCCCCGGATGTACTCCGAGGCGAACGCGTGCCCGACGTGCGGCATCGGCTTCCCCGAGCTGTCGCCGCAGAGCTTCTCGTTCAACTCACCGCTCGGCATGTGTGTCGAGTGCAACGGTCTGGGCGAGCGGCAGGCCGCAGATCCCGCGCTCGTCGTTCCGGATCCCACGCGCTCGATTCGCGACGGTGCGGTCGCGGTCTGGGGCGAGTCGATCGCGAAGGACTCGGGCTGGACGACCAACATCGTCAAGGCCCTCGCGAAGGCGTTCAAGATCGATCTCGACAAGCCGTGGAACAAGCTCAGCGAGAAGCAGCGCGATGTCCTGATGAACGGCACGGGCGACAAGCGCGTCACCGTCGCCTGGGAAGGCCGCCACTCCACCGGTGAGTGGGCGATGCGGTTCGAAGGCATCCTGTCGCAGCTCGAGCGCCGCCACCGCGAGTCGTCGTCGGAGCGCACGCGTACGCACTACGAGCAGTTCTTCGCGTCGATCCCGTGCGCATCGTGCCACGGCACGCGCCTGCGCTCGGAGTCGCGCTCGGTCTTCGTGTCCGAGAAGCCGATCGTCGAGGTCACGGGCATGACCGTCGGCCAGGCATTCCGGTTCATCACCGAGATGAAGCTGACCGGCTCGCGCGCACAGATCGCCGGCGAGGTGCTCAAGGAGATCAAGGCACGGCTGTCGTTCCTCCTCGACGTCGGTCTCGACTACCTGACCCTGCACCGCTCCGCGACCACCCTGTCCGGCGGCGAAGCGCAGCGGATCCGGCTCGCCTCGCAACTCGGCAGCGAGCTCTCGGGCGTGCTCTACGTCCTCGACGAGCCGTCGATCGGGCTGCACCAGCGCGACAACGAGCGGCTGATCAAGACGTTGCACCGGCTCCGCGACCTCGGCAACACGGTGCTCGTCGTCGAGCATGACGAGGCCACCATCGAAGCAGCGGACTGGGTCGTCGACTTCGGTCCCGGCGCGGGTCGCCACGGCGGCCGTGTCGTTGCCGAGGGCACGCCCGAGGACATCAAGGCCGCCGGCGCGTCGATCACCGGGCGGTTCCTATCGGGCGCTGAACGGATCGAGGTCCCGGAGACCCGGCGCACGCCGTCGAGCTGGGTCAAGCTGACCGGCGCGAGGGAGCACAACCTGCGCAACGTCACCGTCGAGATTCCGCTCGGCGTGATGGTCGCGGTCACCGGCGTCTCGGGTGCCGGCAAGTCGTCGCTGATCAACGCCACGCTGCATCCGGCGCTCAACCGGATGCTGCACCGCTCGCTCGATCGCGTCGGACCGTACGACTCGCTCACCGGGCTCGGCCAGGTCGACAAGTGCATCGTGATCGATCAGCAGCCGATCGGACGCACGCCGCGCTCGAACGCCGCGACGTACACCAAGGCGTTCGATCTGATCCGCGAGCTGTATGCGAACATGCCGGTCGCCAAGACCTACGGCTACGCCGCGGGTCGGTTCTCGTTCAACGTGTCGGCCAAGCAAGGCGGCGGTCGCTGCGAGGCGTGCGAAGGCGCAGGCGTCCGCGAGGTCGAGATGCACTTCCTGCCGAACGTGTTCGTCACGTGCGAGGTGTGCAAGGGCAAGCGCTACAACGACGCGACGCTGCGCGTGACCTACAAGGACAAGAACATCGCCCAGATGCTCGACACGCCGATCGACGA
>JAYUYE010000914.1:0-3097 GCA_043752985.1 Myxococcales bacterium | reverse complement strand
GCGGCCTTCGCGGACGCGGCCTTCGCGGGCGCGGCCTTCGCGGACGCGGCCTTCGCGGGCGCGGCCTTCGCGGGCGCGGCCTTCGCGGGCGCGGCCTTGAGCTTCGCCTTGGCCTTCGCAGGCTCGTCCTTCGACGCCTTCAGCGCAGCCTGGAACTTTTCCTTGGCACTCAGCTTCGCAGGCGCCGCATTGGCCTGCTCCGCCTTCGGCTTCGCCTTGTTGTCGTCTTTACTCACTGCTTCCTCGCGGGGAACGAGCTCTCGATCAGAGGCAGCGCGCGCAAGACTGCACGCACCGTAAGGCCGGTGTGGAGAACGATCGCGTCGACCGAGGTGCAGCCGGCCTCGAGCGCGGTGCGGATCTGCGCGGCGATCGGGTCGAGGGGAGCGGGCTCGCGGTGGCGAATCTGGCCGCGTGCAGCAAGCTCCGCGTCGAGCTCGTTCTCGAGGACGCCCGCGCCCATGGCGAGCAGGCGATCGCACCCCCGGCTACCCGGCCACGCGGCGATCACGCGGCCCTGCTGCTTGCCGGCGCGCGCCGTCGATAAGGAGCCCGAGTGCACGTCCGCTTCGATCACGAGCACCGCATCCGCGAGGGCCGCGATCAGCGGGTTACGCTGCACGAACATGCCCGGGCGCGGCTGCGTTCCATCCGGCTGCAAGCTGACGAGTGCGCCACCGCGCGCGAGGACCTCGACGAACACAGGTCCGTGACGGAGCGGGTACGGCACGTCGACCCCCGAGCCGAGCACCACCGTGGTGGCGCCACCGCCGGCGAGCGCACCGCGATGCGCAGCTCCATCGATCCCGAGCGCACCGCCCGAGACGATCCGAATTCCACGCGCCGCGAGATGCTTCGCGATCGCATGGGCACGACTCATTCCGACCGTCGTTGCGGCACGGGCACCCACGATCGCGACCGCCGGGCCGTCACCACCGAGCGCACCGCGAACATGCACGGGCTTTTCCCATCCGAGCGCTTCGAGGCGCCGGGGAAAGCCTCCCGAGGTCAGCACGCGTGTGGTCACAGCGGGAAAGCAATTAGCCACCTGCGAACGCCCCGTCAAGTGCGAGACGTGCCGGATGAGCAATTTCGGTCCCTTGGCCGGAACCCCTTCCTTATATACGGTGCGCGCGCTCGCTGACTGGCCAGGTGGGCCGCCCGCTACAGGGGGCGCGTCACTTCGGGACCTGCATCATCACGAGGTCGCCCACGCTCATCTCCTGGACCGAGAGCGTCACGAGCGCCACCGAGATCTTGTCACCGACCTCGACCACGACGATCTCACCGAGGGCACGTGCGGGGAACCGGCGGTCATCCTCGCCGACCCCCTTCTCCATCAAATCGGGCTTCGCATCACCGCGGCGGACGACCGTCATCCGATTGCCGATCGCGACGCCGCTACTCTTGCCGAGCGACAGGAACACGACCTCGCCATCACCGATCAGCTGATCGCGCGTGAGCAGGCCGACGATCGTGCCCTGCGCGTCGACTTTCGGTTGCACCGGCGGGACCGTCTTGTACGCCTTGACCAGCGGGCCGACCTTCGCTCCGCGCTCGATCTCCTGGTTGGCCGAGACGATCACGCCGCGTGCGCGCTTGTCCTGCTTGACGCTGACAACCTCGAGCGTGCCCAGGATCGTGACGTACGAGCCGAACACCTTGTCGCCCTGCTTCGCCTTCGAGCCCGGCACGTAGATCGAGTACCGCTGTCCGACCTGCGGCGGCTTGCCGGCCGGATAGCTGAGGTACACGGAGTCGCCGTCGCCGAGCAGACCCTTCTCATCGACCGCTCCGTCGATCGTGACCGAGTCATCGAGCTGCTTCTTCTCGACGAACGCGGTCTGCTTGATGCTGACCTCGAACTTCTTCGCCGGCGGAGGAACCACGTCACGATTCCCCGCATCCGTGGGGGTCGACTCGGGACCGGGCTCCGGGCCCGCGTTGACGAACACGCCGCGCGGTAACAAGCGCACGAGGTCACCGGGATAGATCCAGTGCGGGTTTGTGATCTGCGGGTTGTACGACCAGACTTTCGGCCACTGCCACGGATCGTTGAAGTAGTAGAACGAGATGTCCCACAGCGTGTCGCCGCTGCGCACGACGTGGAGATCGGGAAGCGCGCCGGTGTGGATCTCCGTCGGCTGGTCCGCGATCGGGCCTTGACCACCACCCCCCGAGATGTAGTAGCCATTCTCGGCAGGCGGCGGCGCGGTCGAGGTGACCTTGCCGTCGGGACCGACGACGATGATGTTCGGCTGCGCCGCGGGCGCCGGTCGCTCTGCGGCTCCGGGACGCGGGGCGACCGCAGGTCGCGAGCCGGGATCGATGTCGAGCGTCGCATTTCCCGTGGGTCCTGGACCGCCCTGTCCGATCGGCTGTGCGAACGAGGCAATCGGGGTGAGCGTGGCGATCGTGAACAGCGCGCGCTTCATGGCGTCTCCAATCGCTTCGCGGCGAGCGCAGCGGGCTCGGTCTTGGGATAGAGGTTCACGACTTGCTCGAGGACCGCCTTCGCCTTCTCGGACTGACCGAGCGCGTGATAGCAGTATCCTACTTTGAGTAGCGCGTCGGGAACCTTGTTGCCACGCGGATAGGTCTCGATGACGTTGCGGAACTCGCCGAGCGCGTGCGGGTAGTCCTTCTGGGCGTAGAACGCCTCGCCGAGCCAGTACTGCGCATTGTCGGCGTAGTCATGGCGCGGGAACCGGCGGAGGAAGCTGCGCAGGCCGTCGATCGCCTCGGTGTGATTGCCAGCCTTCACGAGCTCGACGGCGGCGCGGTACTCGGCACCGGCATCATCAGTCCGCTCCGGCGCGACCTCACGCTCCCGCGTCATCACGCGAGCCGTCCGTGCCGACACGGCTGGCATCCGGCGCGACTCGGTCCGTTCGGAGCTGCCCATCTCGATCACGGCGGGAAGCGGGCGAGCGCGGCGCGGCGCCGGCACGTCGTCGTCGACCATCGCGCTCTTGCCGGCGGCTGCATCGCCCTCGTACACGATCTCGGTCCCGTCGTCAGTGACGGCGACGACGCGTGATCCATCGGAGCTCGTGCTGCCCGCGGGCGGCGCAGCGACCTCGACGGGGAGCAGTGG
>JAYUYE010000913.1:0-3097 GCA_043752985.1 Myxococcales bacterium | reverse complement strand
CCTGGCCACTCCGGGCGATACACAGCCGTTGCAGGATTCGCTCGATCGCCGCCGGTTCGATATTCATCGCCCGGCTAGCTCTACTACGGCTCGGGCATCCGCGGCATCGAGAACGCACCGTGGCGGATCCGCGACGCCAGCGCGTGTCGTCGCTCAGTTCAGATAGATCATCTTGCCGACGATGCGAACTTCACCCTTCGCATCCACCTTGACGTCCTCTTCCCCGCTGACCTTGATCTGTCCGCCGGTGACGTCGACGCGCTCGGCGCCCTTGATCTCGACGCGCTGTGACTCGATCTCGACCGATTCGGTCGCCTTGAGCTGGAGTCGCAGTGCTTCCATCTGGAGCACCGGGCCCTGCTCGGTCAGCTTGATCCGGAGCTCGAGCATGCCGGACGCATTCCGGATCTCGACGAGTTGATCATTGCCTTGCTCGCTCACGACGAGCTTGCGACCGTCGCGCAAAAACACCTCGCGCTCGTCGGTGGTCTCTTCGGACGCCTCCTGCGTCTGGAGCTTTTCCTTCGGAGGACCGGCCATGGAATCAGGCTATCACATGGTACGGAAGGGGGCTGATGAACCTCGCCCAGGTGGTCTGTCCCGGTTGCCGCACACTCACCGGAGACCGGCTCGATGTCCGGACGCTTGAGCGAACCGGCGATGTCCTGGTCTGCGAATGCGGGCGGCGCTACCCGATCGTCGACGGTGTGCCGATCGTCATGGCCAACCCTGGGGGCTACTTGCGCAGCGAGATCGCGACCGTGGTCGAGCGCGACCTGTCACCGGAGGTCGCTGCGCTCCTCATCGAGGGCGGGCCGGACGAAGCTCCGTATGCTCGGCTCCTCGATCACCTCTCGGTCTACCTCGAAGCGCACTGGGGTGATCGCATCGAGCCCGCCGGTGGGTTCGGGGGCGAGGCCCTGGTCGAGCGGATCGCGGCGCGCGCGAGCGAGCGCGTCGAGCTCGCGGTCGAGCTCGGCTGCAGCGCGGGTCGGATCATCGCGGAGCTCGCAGCTGGCGCCGATCATGTGATCGGGCTCGACCTGCAGTTCGGCATCGTGCGGCGCGCTCGCCACCTCCTCGATGGAGAGCGTCTCTCCTGGTCGCGGCGGATCGCGGGTCGGCACTATGCACCCGCGACGATCACCCCTGGTGATCGCGCCGTCCCCGAGAGCCGGCGCACGCTGCTGTGCGGCGATGCCCTCGATCCCCCGTTGATCCCCGGTGTGTTCGGCCGCGTCGTCGCACTCAACCTCCTCGACTCCGTCTCCCATCCGCGTCGCCTCCTGTCGGTGATCGACGGGCTGTGCGGGCGCGGCGGCGAGGTGATCCTGTCCTCGCCGTACTCGTGGCAGAGCAACGTCCTCCACGACGACGAGCGATTCGGTGGCGACGATCCGGCGGCCGAGCTGGTCCGGATCCTGCGCACCGGCGAGCGGCTCGGCGGCCGCTACGAGATCGAGGACGAGGGCGATGTCTCGTGGACCCTGCGCCGCGACGCGCGCAGCGAGGTGACGTATCGCACCCACTACGTGCGCGCGCGCAAGATCTAGTTATCGGACCAGGTCGCGCGGGGTGCGGTGAAGTTCAGATAGAACCACCAGCCTGCGACGCCGTTGTTCGTGTCCTTCGCCGAGTGACTCGCGCAGTTGCCCATGCCACCCGGCAGGATGAAGCTGAGCGCCTTGCCGCCGACGATCGCGGTCCCCGCCGGGAAGATCGTCGCGTTCGCGTCGGCCTCGGTGATGAATCCGCGGAGCAGGCCGTTGACCAAGCCGGTCGCAGGCGAGCCCGTGTATGTCGCCGCGATCCGCGCGTCGCGGAGCGTGATCGCCACGCCCGCGAGGTTGAACGTGACCGTCGAGGTGCCCGTCGAGAAGCACGGAGACGTGCTGGCCGTGATCGCCGGCGAGTACGTGCCGGTTCCCGGCGCGGTGTACCCGGTCGTGCCGGCGAGCGGGCCGAGGCACGTGCCGGTGGTCTGATTGGTCGCCGTCAGCAGGATGGGCGGATCGATTCCCGGCGAGCACATCGTGCCGGTGGCCGGCGCCGTGCACGCCGCGAAGTGGATCTCGGTCGGCGATGTCAGAACGCCGCCCTGGTTGAGCGGGCGAAACACCGTGGTCGGCGACAGGTCAAGGAAGCCATCGCCGTCGCTGTCGGTCGTCATCTGCGTCGTGAACTGCTGATTGACACCGTTGCCACCGAGCGCGGTGTCGGTGATATCGGAGCAGCCGAAGAAGATCGTCACGAACGTGTGCGGGTCTCGCAGGCGGAGCGTGTCGAACCGGAAGGCGGTCGGCACCACGTTGGTCGTGCACGTGTTGCTGCACGCATCGGTGGTGACCATGTTGCCGTCGTCGCACTGCTCGGTGCCCTCCGTGACGCCATTGGGGCAGACCGCAGTGCAGTTGTTGTCGTTGTTCGCGTTTGCCCCCGCGGGGCAACAGCCATCGTTGTTCGCCGGCGCCGTGATGGCGGGGAACGAACAGGCCGCAGTACAGGTGCCCGCGTTCGATAAAACGTTCGTCGTGCACGCCATGTTGTCGTTGCACGTCGTCGGGCACGCGTTCGCCATCCCTGAGGTGATCGCCGTATCGCACGTCTCGTTGCCCTCACGAACACCGTTGCCGCAACTCGCCGAGCAGTTGTTGTCAGTCGTCGAGTTCGCACCCGCCGGGCAGCAGCCATCGTTGTTGATCGGCAGCGTGATCGCCGTGTTCGTACACCGGGCCTGGCACGTGTTCGCGCTGACGAGCGCGTCGGTCGTGCACGCCTGACCGTCGTTGCATGTCATCGGACAGGCGCCGGCGCCTGCGGTGATTCCGGTATCACAGAGCTCACCGGTCTCGAGGATGCCGTTGCCGCACATCGCGCTGCAGTCGTTGTCGTTGTTCGCATTTCCCGCAGCGGGGCAGCAGCCGTCGCCATCGTCAGGCGCGATGATCGCGGACGTCAAACACTCGGCACTGCACTCCGAGCCGCTCAGCACGTCGTAGGTACACGGGTCGGCGTCGTCGCACGCGCTCGGGCAGGCGCCGACGCCCGTGGGGATCGTCGTCTCGCACAGCTCGCCCGCACTGGTATCGAGCGTGCC
>JAYUYE010000912.1:0-3100 GCA_043752985.1 Myxococcales bacterium | reverse complement strand
GACGTTCTGCACCAACGGCAAGGGCTACCTCGAGCGGATCATCGAGTGGGATCCCGACTACGATCCGCGCGGCGTCCAGGGCTGGACCTCGCTCGGCTTCTCCGGCAGCGCGGATGTTCGGTTCACTGACTGGCCGGAGACCAACCGCACCGCGCCTCCCCGGCCGCCCGAGTGGTTCGGCTGGTCCGACGACAAGGCGTGGTTCGATGATCCGAGCTGGTACAATCGCAAGGGTCGCGTCTACGTGTGGTGGCACGAGGGCGACTACACGAAGGAGTTTATCCGGACCCAGGAGACCACGGGCGACTTCCCGGGCGGCCTCAAGGATCTCGACACCAACAATGCCGACGTCAAGGAGGCGCTGATCCAGGTGTTCGAGTACTGGATCGAGGTCGCGGACTTCGACGGGTTCCGGATCGATACGGTCAAGCACATCGATCGCCCCGAGATCGCGCGCAACGTGCGCGGCTTCTGGGGAGATTTCACCGACCGCATGCGCAAGAAGGCGCAGGAGCTCGGCAAGCAGAACTTCTTCATCTTCGGCGAGGGCTTTGACGGCAACGACGACCTGATCGGCAGCTACACCTGGGGCGGCACCGACGCCGCCGGAACATTCGGTCGATTCGACTCGATGTTCAACTTCCCGCAGAAGTACCGAGGGATCGATCCAGTGTTCGCGCAGGATCAGCCGACCAAGAACCTCGAGTGCCTGCTCAACAGCCGGATCGGTCGGAACGCCACCGACGCCTGGTGCGGAGCGCAGGGCTACTCGGCGGGACCGACGTATCAGTCGACGCCGCACGCGCCGTCCGCCGCCGGTGGCATCGGCCTCGCGCCGAGCCAGGTCCAGGTCAACTTCCTCGACAATCACGACCTGCCGCGCTTTCTGTTCGAGAAGAGCGACCCGTCGGTGCTGCGCTCGGCGCTCAGCTATCTGTTCACGTGGGACGGCATCCCGTGCGTCTACTACGGCACCGAGCAGCTGTTCGATGGCGGCGTCGATCCGAAGAACCGCGAGGACATGTTCCTCGGCAACCCGGAGCGTGGCATCGCGCCGTTCGCCACCGACCACGAGCACTTCCAGTTCGTGAAGGGGCTGATCCAGATGCGCAAGGACAACGTTGCCCTGCGCCGTGGAACGGTCTCGCCGGTGTGGTCGACGACCCTCGCCGGAGCGCGTCGCGATGCCGGCATCTTCGCGTTCGAGCGGATCGCCACGGGTAGCGATGCGCAGACCGCGCTCGTGATCTTGAACACGAGCAATCAGGCCAGCGAGAGCTGCGCACCGGTCGCCGACGGCGGGGGATGTGCGCGGACGACGCTGCCGCCAGGTACGACTCTTACCGACGTGATGCCGGGCGGGAACAACGCAACGTTCATGGTGCGGGGCGACGGCACGATCGCCGTCACGGTGCCGGCGCGCTCCGGGCGCGTGCTCGTGCGGAAGTGATATGATTTGCCTCGATGAGATTCGTCGCCCGCGTGGCGGCTGTGTGGATCGCCGTCGCCCTTGGCTCGGGCACGTTCGCAGCCTCTGACACCGGGAAGGAACGCGCCGACAAGCTGTTCGAGGACGGGCGCAAGTACCTGGCCGCGAAGGAGTACGCGCTCGCCTGCACGGCATTCGAGCAGAGCCAGGTATCCGATCCGGCGATCGGGACGCAGCTCAATATCGCGCTCTGTTACGAGGCGTGGGGCAAGACCGCCGCCGCGTACCGCGCGTACGTCGAGGCGGAGCGGCTGGCCAAGCTCAAGTTCGACAGTCGCGCGCGCGGTGCGCGGTCGAAGATGGACGAGCTGGCGCCAAAGGTCCCGCGCCTCCGGCTCGAGCTTCCGGACAACGCCGATCCGAACCTCGTGATCCTGTTCGACAACAAGGAGCTCGCGCTCGACAAGATCGCCGAAGATCTTCTGATCGATCCAGGCAAGCACAAGGTCGAGGCCCGGGTCGCCGGGGCGCCGCCGAAGGCCACGGAGATCGACATCGCGAACGGCGAGCGCAAGACGATCCCGATCGACGTCCCGGTGGTCGCACCAATCGTCGTCGCGCCGCCGACTCCGCCGCGCCGCGCCGGTCGGTTGTACGGTGGCATCGCGCTGCTCTCGGTCGGTGTGGTCGCGATCGGCGGTGCGAGCTTCATCGCGCTCGGCGCGCGACAGGATTACAACGATGCCATCGAGCGCTGCCCGCAGTTCCTGTGTCAGACACGGGTCGCGTTCGATGCAACGCAGGACGCACGAAGGCGCGCGAACTACATGACGTTCGTCGGAATCGGTGGCGTCGTGCTCGCCGGGACCGGACTGGTCCTCGTGCTGACGAGTCGAGGAAAGTCCGTGGAGCAGCGTCCGACGGTGTCGCTCGTTCCCGTGCTCGGTGGCGATCAGGTCGGGCTCGCGATCGGCGGTCCGCTGTGAGGCTCGTCGTCGCATCCATTGCGCTCCTCTCGGGCTGCGCGCAGATCCTGGGTCTCGACGACACCAAGCTCGATCGTCGTGATGCCGCGGCGGATGCGCCGAATATCTGCGATACGCCCGCATTCGAATGCGTCGCGACGACCGGACGAACCGTCTGCGGCCAGCTGTTCGTCGCCGGCACCGGCGAGCCGTACCGCGTTGCGAATCCGACGGCGCAGGCGTGCACCACCACCGAGGGACCCTGCGGCGTCACCGTGACCGGTCAGAGCGCCGCGACGTTCTTCGCGAGCACCTCCGCCGACCGCGTGATGGGCAAGGTCGATGACTGCGGACACTTCGTGATCCCCGATCTCGATCTTGCCGCGACGAATGTCGCGATCGCGATCACCGGCACCGAGGTCGCGAGCACCGCACGCCTGGTGTTCGATCTCGCGGCGGACGCGACGACCGAGACCGGGGTCGCCGCGCTCGTCGTTCCGACCGCGACCCGGTCCTCGTGGGCGACGCAGGCCGAGGCCGTCATCGCCGCCGGGTACCTGGTCCGCTACGTCACCACCCTCGGTGCGGCCGTCCCCATGGAAGAGGTCCGGGTTGGTGGCGGAGCGGTCATGGGGCCTCCGACGCCGCCGTGGGCGAGCTACTTCACCGGCGAATTCGATATGCTCGATCCGAAACTGATGGCGAC
>JAYUYE010000911.1:0-3100 GCA_043752985.1 Myxococcales bacterium | reverse complement strand
GCCTCGGCCGAGTCATCGCCGCTGATGCGATATCTCGCGGTAGCATCAACCTCGATGCGTCTCTATCGTGGACTCAAGAACCCGTACCGGCCCGAGCTCGTCAACGCCGGCCGATACGCGGGGACCGACTTCACCGACTGCCCGGCCACCGCGATGCTCTACGCACGAAGCTCGCGTGGTGTGCTTCTCGTCGTCGATGTCGACATCGACGATGACGAGGCAGCGCCAGCTCGCGTCACCGAAGAGCTTTGGCTCGACAAGTCATCCAACCGGTTCATGCACTGGGGCCGCTTCGACGACCGCATCATCGCCAGCTTCCCGGCCAAAGAGCTGAGGACCCGGCTTCGCCGCGAGAAACTTCGCAACGCCACGCACGCTTCGAAGGCCTACGCGCTGCGCGCCCTCATCAACGACGAGCTTCGAGCTCGATCATCGCAGCGGGTCAGTTCCTACGAGTAGGGGCGGGTCAGTTCTCGGGAGCGTTGCAGCGACCATCAACGCGCGAGCAGCACCCCACCCAGGCCGCGCTCGGTCCCTGCATCCGGCAGGACCGCACTCTTCATGCTGCCAACCACCTCAGGTGTGCGGTCTGCCGTGGTGCTCGTGCATCGCGCAAGAACCCCGATGGCACCGTCTCATTCTTCACCACCGCGCCCGGGTTCAGCGGGCTCGAGCTGGTCGTGGGGACCGGGCCGGCGAAGACGCTCGTGCTCCGCGACCCGCAGCACGAGTACGTGTTTACCGCGAAGTAGTCAGCGGCGCTTCGCGTCGGGGCGAGGCTTCGACTTCGAGCGCTTGGTGACGAGGGGCATCTGGATGCCGAGGTCGTTGGGATCGACGCGGCCGACGCCGACCTGATCGCCGCGCTTGGTCGTGGAGATGGTGGGGTACTCGCCGCGCGATGCCTCGATCAGGCCGGCGCCTTCGAGCGCGCGGAGGAGGTCCATGATCTGGCGCTCGGGAAAGCCGCGCAGGCAGCCGCGCTCGACCAGGTCTTCGAACTTCGGGTCGTCGTCGTCGCCCATCGCGAGGAGCGTGACGCGCTTGCGGCCGTAGCGACCGTTGAGGTTGCCGACGAGGAGGAGCAGATCGCGGATCGCCTTCTGCTCGGTGTCGGACAGGCCCGTGCTGCGGCCGTGCGCGATGGCCTCGCAGTTGTCGCAACCGCCGCAGGTGCGGTCGCGGCTTGCCCAGTCCTGATCGCCGAAGTATTCGAGGACGAACTGGCGGCGACACCGCGGGTAGTACGCGTACTCGATCATCGTGCGGAGCTTGGAGCGCTCCACATCGGCCCGGCGCTGCAGCGATTCGACGTCGAGCGGTGGGTAGGCGCCGTCCGTGTGCGGGCGGCTCGCGACGACGCGTTCGTCATCGCGACGCAGCATGCCGTGGCGCTCGAGGATGCGGAGGGCCGCGCCCATGGCAGCGCCCGAGACTTCGCCGTCGGAGCGACCGGAGCCAGCGGCGACGATGCCGACGAGTTGTTTGCGCAGGCGCGCCTCGAGCTCTTCCTCGTAGGGAGTGATCTGGCCGAGCTCGGGCTTGTCGCGCAACAGCTTCCACACGCCGCGAAGGAGCTCGGCGGACGGGTAGGAAGCGTCGATCAGGAACTCTTGAAGGCGGACGTCGCCGTGGTTGAACAGGAGCACGCAGCGCGTGGGCTTGCCGTCGCGGCCGCCACGGCCGGCCTCCTGGTAGTAAGCCTCGGGGCTGCGTGGAATGTCCGCATGGACGACGAGGCGGATGTCGCTCTTGTCGATGCCCATGCCGAAGGCGTTGGTCGCGACGATGACGTCGAGCTGCCCGGACATGAAGACGTCCTGCGCTTTTTCGCGGACGCCGCCTTCGAGGCCGGCGTGATAGACGCGCGACCGCATCCCGGCTGCTTTGAGCTCGATCGCGTACTTCTCGGCGTTCTTGCGCGTGGCCGCGTAGACGAGCCCGACACCGCCATCGCGCGTGCGCACGAGCTCGATCAGGCGCGTAGTCTTGTCGTCGGTGCCGCCGGCCTTGGTGACCTCGTAGTGGAGGTTCGGGCGATCGAAGCCGCGGACGTGGAGGCGAGGATTGGTGAGCTTGAGTTGAGCGGCGATGTCGAGGCGGACCTCGGGGGTCGCGGTCGCGGTGAAGGCAGCGAGGCGAGGGGCGCCGAGATCGACGATGAGCTGACCGAGGCGCCGGTAGTCGGGCCGGAAGTCGTGGCCCCACTCCGAGATGCAGTGGGCTTCGTCGATCGCGACGAGGGCGATCTTGTGCGCGATCGAGCGCAGCACCTCGATGAACCGCGTGCTGCGGAAGCGTTCGGGCGCGACGTAGACCAGCGTGTAGGCGCCGGCGCGAATCTTGTCGAGCATCTCGCTCTTCTCGTTCGCGCCCGACGCGGAGGTCAGGGCGACGGCCGGGACACCGCGGGCGTTCAGCGTGTCGACCTGGTCCTTCATCAGCGCGATCAGCGGAGAGACGACGAGGGTGATGCCGCCGCGCTCGCCGAGGACGACGGCGGGGAGCTGGTAGCACAGTGACTTGCCGGCGCCGGTCGGCATGACTCCGATCACGGGACGGCCCGCGAAGATGTCGGCGATCACCTCGGCCTGGCCGGGGCGCAGCGTGGTGTGGCCGAACAGGGCGAGCGCGCGCGAGAGCACGGCGTGGCCGTCGACGGCCTCACGAGCTCCGGTCGCGTCGGTCAACACGCACCTACAGTAGCAGAGGAGTACGACAGCACGAAGAGCGCGAGATTCCGTCCGATTTTCGGCCGCCACCAAATCGGGCGAACCCCCCACAGCTGCTTGAGTCTTCGATCGCGAGTTTCGTATGATGGGCGAATGCTTCGATGTCTGGGGATGGGGCTAGTAGCCCTTGCTGCGTTCGCAAGTCATGTGGATGCAGCGCCGTGCCCGGCGGGCGCCAATCTCGTGCTGCTCAACACGAGCTGCGAGCTGTCCGGCGTGCAGACGTACGGCACGGTCACGCTGACGAACAGCACGATCAACGTCATCCCGTACACCGGCAACGGGAACAAGATCGCGACGGGAAATCTCGAGATCCGCGCGCTGTCGATCAACATCGATGCGACGTCGCGAATCAACGCGAAGGGTGC